>JAIBBI010000250.1 GCA_019694755.1 Gemmataceae bacterium | reverse complement strand
CGAATCAATCGACATCGACCACATGAGCGTTTACCGCTACGACCCCGAAACCTCCCGGCTCGTTCGTGTAACCCGCGATATTGCCAAGCCGAACGGAGTCGTGCTCTCGCCCGATGGCCGCACTCTGTACGTGGCCGAGACGGACAACGGATTTCCGGCCGTTCCGGGAGCGGGCTCCGGGGAGGGCAAGGTCCACATGACGCTGAATGCCTTCCCGGTCGACGACCGGGGAGACCTCGGCCCGCGGAGAATCCTCAAGGACTTCGGAAAGGAAACGGGCATTGATGGCATGACCGTTGATGCCAACGGGCGGATCTTCGCGGCCGTTCGAGCCGAGTCGCGATTTGGAATCGGCGTCTACGACCCGGACGGTAAGGAACTCGCATTCCTGAAAACGCCCGATGTCCCCACAAACTGCGGTTTTGGTCGCGGGGATGAAGCCGCAGTCCTGTACATCACCGCTGGTAAAAGCCTGTACCGCGTGACCACCTCGACCCGGGGCTGGTTCGCGTTCTGAAGGAAGGAATCCCGCTGCTCGCGCTCGCCCCCCACAGAGCAGCGGGGATAAACCTAATGGTTCATCCCCGCTGCCTTCTTAACTGCAAGACCTCCAAAGGTTTCCAACGTCGGCTGGCCATTGATTTTGACCTGCAAGAGGGCGGGCGTGCTTTTCCAGACTGGGTGACGACAGCGTCATCCGGACGATGGAATCAACTCGTGATTGGACACGCGGCTCAATCGCGGTTATCGCTTAATCTGGAAGGCTCGATGGTCTTAGAGCCACCGAGGGCACAGAGGACACCGAGAAAGATCGAGAATCGGATCCCGACGATTCCGTCAAAAGACCCGTCCGGAGACCCGGCCGGCTTTTTTCTTTCCTCTGTGGTCTCTGTGAACTCTGTGGCTCCCTGTTTTCCAAGCCAATCCCAGCACCCCCAGCTCAGACATCCCGCCGCGAAACAGACCCACTGAGCGCCTGGTGGCTCACTCAGGGGGCAGTTCTATCCTCCCGGATGCGAAACAGACGCCCGCCGTGTGACCTGCAAAACCGCTGTTGAGCCATGCACTTGCATCTGTTACAAACCTGCGGTCTCAACGCGGCATGATGCCGCATCATCAAACGTGGGACGGAAGGAGTCCGTCGATGAAGTTTTCGGTTGGCGACCTCGCTCAGCGGCTGGGCTGCAGCATCATCGGGAACGCCGCGCTCGAGCTCTCGGATGTCCGGCCGTTGGCTGAGGCGGGGCCCGGGCATCTGGCCTTCATTGGCGACCGCAAACAGTTGGGCAAGGTTCAATCGTCACACGCCGGTGCCGTGATCGTGGCGTCGAAGCTGTCGGAGGGGCTTTCCGCAGAACGCACCTGGATCGTCGCGGCTGACGCCCAGTTGGCCTTTATTCAGGCAATGTTGTTGTTCCGCCCTCAGGCCGAGCGTCGCGTGACTGGTGTTTCCGAGCGAGCAAACGTCGCCGCAACGGCCGTTGTCGGCCACGCGGTGAACATCGCGCCGGGCGCCTTTGTCGGAGAGCACGCCATAATCGGCGATGGCTGCGACATCGGCCCGAATGCCGTTGTCAGCGACCGCTGCCGGCTCGGTCGCGAGGTGACGATTCACGCCACGGCGGTGCTCTATCGGGAGGTCGTTGTCGGCGACCGCTCCATCATTCATTCGGGCGCCGTAATTGGAGCGGATGGTTTCGGCTATCGCTTCGTCGCAGGGCGGTACGAGCGCATTCCCCACACGGGGACGGTCGTCATCGAAGAAGACGTCGAAATCGGCGCCTGCACGACGATCGATCGGGCCATGGTCGGCGAAACGCGGATCGGCGCCGGCACCAAGCTCGATAACCTGATCATGATCGGTCACAACTGCCGCCTGGGAAAGCACAACGCCTTTGCTTCGCAGGTTGGCCTCGCCGGGTCGGTCACCTCGGGCGACTACGTCCGCTGCGCTGGCCAGGTCGGTATTGCCGATCACCTGCACCTCGGCACGGGCTCCACGCTCGGAGCCAAGGCCGGCGTGATGAACGACATTCCCGACGGGTCGCACCAGATTGGCGTTCCCTGTCAGCCTGAAAAAGAAATGTTCCGGACGCTGCTGCATGTCGGCAAACTCCCGGACATCCTGCAGCAGTTGAAGACGCTCACCCGGCAGGTCGCCGAACTGGAAAAGCAGGCGGCCATCGCCCAGCCCACGGAGCAGACTCGCGCGGCCTAGCCCCGCGTCGCGAAAAAAATGTCCGACGATCCCGTCATCCTGCCCATTCGCCCCGGACAAGGACGCCGCATCGGCCTCCTCGCCGGGTGGGGCCGTTTCCCTGTGCACTTCGCCCGTGAAGCGAAGCGCCAGGGCTACGCCGTCCAGTGCGTCGGGATCTCCGGGATGGCCAGTGAAGAACTCATCGATCTCTGCGACAAGCTGCAGTGGGTGCCAATGGCGCAGATCGGCCGGGCCATCCGGTTCCTTAAGCGCCGCCGCGTCACCGAGGCGGTCATGGCCGGCAAGGTCGATAAGAAGCAGCTCTTCGATCCCCTCCGGATCTTTCGCCTCCTGCCCGACTGGCGCACCACGACCATGTGGTTCCGGCACTGCACGCGCGACAAGAAAGACGACACCCTGCTCCTGGCCGTCATCCGGGAGTTCGAACGGGACGGAATTCACTTTCATTCCGCGCTCGACTATTGCCCGGAGTTACTCGTGAAACACGGATTCCTCACCCGCAGGCAGCCCACGGCCGCTCAATGGAAAGACATCAGGTTCGGCTGGGAGATGGCGAAGGAAATGGGCCGTCTCGACGTCGGTCAGACGGTGATCGTTCACGATACGGCTGTGATCGCCGTGGAAGCTATCGAGGGCACGGATGAATGCATCCGCCGGGCCGGAAAGCTCTGCCGCCGCGGCGGGCTGACGGTCGTGAAAGTTGCCAAGCCCAACCAGGATCGTCGGTTCGACGTTCCGACGATCGGCACCCAGACGCTCCAGACCATGCGCGAAGCCGGCGCTCGCGTCCTCGCCATCGAAGCCGGCATGACGATCCTCCTCGACGAGGCCGAAGTGCTCGGTTTGGCCGACAAGCTCGGCATCGCCATCGTCTCTCTCAACGCCGACGAAGTCGCGCTCCGCGTCGCCGCTTAAGGCGAATATCGGCGAGTTGCCCGGCCGAGGGAGCATCCGTTCGCCGGTTCACTCGCGAACCGCTGCGCCGCAGCCGCATGATCTCAAAAACAAGCGTCTCGCGATTCCAGGCGACCAGCCATCTCATTCCAATCGTTGCAATCGGCGCAACCATTACGACGCTTTCCACGACATTGCCCGGCGAATGTGCTCATCGCCGTCGCTCCACGCGGCGCGCCGTAGCCTTCTGCGGGACATTGTCCGGAAGGAGAGACCATGGCAACCACGGCGACGGCGAAACCTGCACGACAGGCGAACGCCGAACAGGGCGATTCAACCGCGCATCAGCGGCACCCAAAGGCGAGCGACCGCCGCCGCGATCCGCGTTTTCCCTATCAAACCGTCGTCACTCTGGTCCGCGTTCAGAAAGAGGCGTCGTTCGAACTCAGGAAGTGCTGGACCCGCGACCTCTCTCCCGGCGGGGCGAGGATCATGTCGCTGGAGCCCATCGAAGGCCGGAAAGTGCTCCTGAAATTCCTGCTGCCAAAACTCGGCAGCAAGTTCATCGAGGCCGAAATCTGCAGCCATTCCGTGGAACAGCAGACGGACATCCGCAACCGCCAGACGAGCATGTACCTCTACGGCGTCCGATTCACGAGCATTCTCGACGACCCGGAAACCTGCGACCGGCTGCTGTGAGTCGTCGCGCCAAATTCCAGGAACTGCCCGAGCGGCGGGGCTTGGCCCCGTCGCCCACCGCGCCCTGAGCCCTCCAGTCCGGTGAAGGGGATCGACTCCTACTTCCGCTTCGCGGGATAATCCCGACGCTTCGGCCCCGTATAGATCTGCTTGGGCCGGGCAATCTTCTGCTCGGGATCTTCGAGCATCTCCTGCCACTGCGCCAGCCAGCCGGCCGTGCGCGGGATGGCGAACATCACCGGGAACATCGCCACCGGCAGGCCCATCGACTGATAGATCAGGCCCGAGTAGAAGTCGACGTTC
>JAIBBI010000249.1 GCA_019694755.1 Gemmataceae bacterium | reverse complement strand
GGCGGAGCCGAAGGCAATCAGGGTGCCGACGCCGCCCAAGCCGCTCTGGAAATGGTCGAGGTGATGAACCGCCTGCCGGGGCGGGGTTGAATTGACTACTTGCTCGCCGGTTTCGGCTCCAGCAGGTCCGCCTGCGGACGGCTGAGGTCTACCGTGATCCGATCGTTCCATGTCGACGCGCCGACGTTTTCGGCTTTGTCCTTGGCACGCACTTGCACGAAAAATTGGAACGGCCCCTGGTCCGACACGCTCCAGACGTAGCGGCCGCGGGCGTCGAGGTCGGAAATGATCGTTTCCCACGGGCCGTCTTTGTTGGTCGAATAGTGCAGCGACACCGGCTTGTCGGCGAGGTTCTTGTCCTTGGCCGACCACTCGATGGTGACATTGCGAACTTCCGCGCCGGCGCCCCGGGTGACGGTGGCGTGGACCTCCGGGCGGGTGACGTCGACTTCGACCATTTGCTTGGGGGCGTCGCCGGTGCGCGGGTCCGGGTCGCCGATGCCGACACCGGAGCGGACGACGACGGTGAACCCGTAGAGACCTTCGCCGGGAGCCGGGAATGTGAACTGCTTGACGACCCCATCGCCGTCGCCCGGCGTGGCGGGCAGTGTGCCGGTGTCGTCGCCTTGCCGAGGGACTTTCTGCCACGAACGGCCGTTGTCGCGGGTGTACCACAGGTCCATGACCGGGACGCCCGAGACGCCGACGTTGGAGACGCGGAACGGAATCGCGACCTGCGTACTGTTGATGTAATGCACGGCCGGCCGGTTCCCGGCGGGCGCACCGTTGGATGACGCACCCGCATTGCCGTTCGGCTCGCTGCCGGTGCTGCTGACGGCGGAGCTTGCCGAGCCGGGCGTGAGCAAAATGGTCGCTTCGGACTGGTTGCCGGCGCGGTCGCCGCATCGCAAGCGAACTTCCAGCTTTGGTGCGGTCGTCAGTTCCCAAAGTTGGGTGCCGCTGACTTTGGCATCGGTCGGCTGCACGGCCCAGTCGTCCTGGCCGCCCGGCACGCGGTATTCCAGCTTGAACCGCGACGGGTCGAAGTTCTCCTCTCGCACGTCCCACTCGACGCCCACCTGGTTGGGCTTGCCCGGCGTCGCGGCCCGCAACTGCACGAGCGGTGCCCGGCGGTCGAGGTACACCACTAACCCAGCCTGCAGTTGGTCGAGCGTCGGCGGCGACCCGGCACCGTTCGCGTCGATGGAGCGGACCGCGAACCAGTACTCGCCGTCATTCGGCGCGACGTAGCGGAATTTGTTTTCCTCTCTACGCTGCGAAGGCACGGCCTGTTGCACGTAGGTCCACGTTTTGCCCTGGTCGGTGGAGGCGTAAAGCTCCACGTCGCGAACCCGCGAGCCAGAGACGGCGGTGAACGGTATCGACATCGCCGGCAGGCGAGTGTGCGTCGTCGGGGTGTTGGGCGGGGCGGCCAAAGCCGGCGGCGCCAGGGCAATCGCCGTCAGCAGCGTCGCCAAGCAGCCGAGGTGCTTCGGCATCGCCAATCCCTCGGCCAGCCCCGCGCGGGAACAGGGACCAGCCGGTGCGCGGTCACAGCCGGTCCGTCGGTTACATCGAACGGGAAGGAGTGCGAACTTGAACTAAAGATACGGTTGGGGCGAGTATGCGGGGGATGGGCAAACCCGCTTCGGCCTCGCCGCCGATGATCCCGTGGTCGCGGACCGACGGCGTCCCTCCCGAGGGGCGAGCACCGGAACGTCGGCCTATTTACCTTTCTCGTTGGGCTCAAAAAGCCACTCGATCGCGTCCGCCGGCACGAAACAGAGCAGCAGCGTGAACATGAAGAGCTGGAACACCGTCAGCCCCATCAGGATGGCGATGCCGGTGTGCAGAACTATTGCCGCCGCGACCATGACGGGGCGCATCTTGGTCCAAACCAGGTACGGGAAGGTGATTTCGGTGAGCAGTGTAAACAACGCCGAGCCAGCCATGAACAGTTCCCAGATCGCTCGATTCTTGCAGAGCCAGCTGAGGAAATTGCGGTAGAACTCGACATGCATCGGCGAGAATTCGGCGTTCGCCAGGCAATAGTAGAGCGCCGTGCCGCTCTGCCAGGCTGAGCCTTTCAGCTTCGACAGACCCGCCGAGAAGTACATCAGGCAAAACTGCACCTGGAAGACGCGCAGAACGAACCCGGCTGAGATGCTCGGCTTCACCGGCGGGGCACTCTTACCCTCGGCGTCGGCCTGCTTGCGCGCCATCCAGCGGTCGAGCGACCAGCGCGCGCCGCAGGGGCTGAACATCAGGTAGCAGAGGCAGAGGTTCATCATGGTATCCTGCCCGAACAGGTACACCTGAGCCCGGTTGATGTAAAACAGGGCGGCAAGCCACGTCAGAACGGACGTGACCCGCGTGTACAGACCGAGCGTAAACAGCAGCATGACGAACAGGCACAGCGCGTGGATCGTGTACATCACGCGGAGGTCCGTCACATGGAACCAGGGCGAAAAGACCGGCATGCCCCGGGAGTAGGTCAACTTCGTGGGCACTCCCCAAAGCTCCTGGTAGTCCAGTTCCGCCTGACGCTGCTCGGGAGGCAGCGCCTTGAGGTCGACGAGCAACTCCTTGAGCGAGGCCCAGTCTTCGGCCGTCCGCCCGGTGAAAAGCTCAATGAGTCGGACCGTATCGAACCGATCCGTGCCCAGCAACTGGCGGAACGCGACCAACCGCTCGGCGAACGCCTTGCGGGCTTCGGGCCGCGGGTCCAGAAGCGCGACATCGGGGAGCTTGTCCTGCGCCTCCTTGCTCATCTTGTCGTCGACATAGCTTTGCAAGGCCGCGCGGTCCTGATTCGGGTCGCCTGATAGCGTCGTCAGGTATCGCAGCACCTCGTCGCGGCGAGCGGGTATGTCGGTGTTGTCGACGCGGACGATCTCGACGACGCGCACGAACTCGGCGAGCTCCGCCGGGTCCGAAAGCTCAAACGCCCTGTCCAGAAACTTGCGAAGCAGCCGGCGGTCGGCGGGGTCGCGCGGAAAGGTGAAGCTGCCGGGCAAACCCGCCCAATCGTTGAGCGGCGGCGCGCGGTGCGGGTAGCCCTGCCGCGTCTGATTCGCCTCTTTCTGGCCGTACCATCCGTCGGGCCCGAAGAATGCGACGAGATCAAAGGTATAGGCCAGATGAACATAAAGCGTCAGGATACCCGCGCAGATCCGCATCAGGCAGAGCGGTGTCGGATCGGCGGGCTTGAACCAGAACCTGTTCCAGGCGTTCCAGGCCCGCCGGAGGGCGCCGTCGTGGCTGTCGTTCGGCATGATGCCTCCGGGTTGGTCAGAACTTGAACGGGTCGCTGCCGGCGTGCTTCTCGATGAAATTGTCGACCCGCGGCTCTTCCTTTTGCCCCTGCTCGAGGCTCTTGTCAAGCGGCACGATGGGGATCAGCCAGTAGAGCAGCCCGTCGTCCGGGTTTTTCAGCACGCCGTCAGCGCTGAAGTCGCCCATAAAGAACGGCATGTAGCTGGCTTTATGAAACGGGTCGACGCCCTTCGCAAACTGCTGCTGGGTCAACATGCGGTGCAACACGCGGTAGACCTTCACCGAGACGACGCGGTCCGCCCCATACTCGTGCGCGACGTGCCGTGCGTACGACGCGATTGTCCGTTTCATATACTCGTCCGGCAAAGAATACTGAAACTGGAGTTCCATGGGGCTCGTGCCGGGGTAGAACGGGATGTCGGTCCGTACCGACCGCCGCTGGACGAGCGATGTCGAGACCGTACCCGATCCGATGGGCGTAGCCCCGGTCGTGATCGACAGCCGGCGGAAGAACTCAACCGCCAACGGGTCGAGGTAAGTCTCGGGCTTTCGCGGGATCTTCAACCATTCCTTGTGGCCGTCGTCGAACTCGATGCAAAACCAGAGCAGACTCGCTGGCCCGGGTTCGGGCGAATAGAACTGGTACGCGTTGTTGATGTAAGTGAAAATCAAGTGCGGGCGGAAGATCCGCACCCACGCCTGGGCAGACACCCACGAACTTGGCGCCGGCGACGTGATCGCCGAGAACACACCCAGGAAATGAAAAACGACGAGTCCGCTGACGACCAGCCGGCGAGCGGTCTGCTGCAGCAGCAGGAGTACGGCAATCACGACGGCGACGCCT
>JAIBBI010000088.1 GCA_019694755.1 Gemmataceae bacterium | reverse complement strand
GCGGGTTCAATTCCCGCCGCCTCTACTGAACTCAACCCCGCGGACGGTTTCGTCCGCGGGGTTGTTTTGTTTTCGGGTGTCAGGTGTCGGGTGTCAGGTGTCGGGTGTCAGAAGTGGGGAAGTAGGGGAGTGAGGAGTAGGGGAGTCATCCTCGTTCCCACGCTCTGCGTGGGAACGACCGTCGGCCGCTCTGCGGCCTTCCTTCAGCACGACCGAGTCGTACGGCTTTTTTCTTCATCGCGACGAGGTCGTCGAAGTCCGCGGAGCGGACAGGCGGCGTTCCCACGCGGAGCGTGGGAACGAGGGAGGGGCACGCGGAGCTTGCACCGAGGTGATTGACCTCGTCACTCGCACGGAACTTGGTACCCATTTCGACCCCCTTACTCCTCACTCCTTACTCCCCTACTCCCCTACTCCCTTACTCCCCCACTTCCCGACACCCGAAACCCGACACCCGTCCTCACCCTTCCCAGGCCCACCTGAGGAGTTCCTTCATTTTGGGGGTTTTGCCTTGGGAGAGGATGCCGATGCGGAAGACCCGGCCGGCGGCGATGACGACGATCATGGCCGTGGCCAGGACCAGGACGATCCCGAGCAGCGGCTGCCAGAGCGGCACCTGCGTGTTCATCGACATGCGGAACGGCATGAGCATCGGCGTCAGTGTCGGAACCAGCGACAGTGCGACCGACCATTTGCTGTTCGGGTCGTCGAGCATGCTGAACCAGAAGAACATCGGGGCCATGATGCAGACCATGACCGGCATCATGAGTCCCTGGGCGTCTTTCAGGTCGCTGGTGGCCGCCCCGACCGCGCCGAAGATCGCGCCGTAGAGCAGGACGCCGAGGATCTGGAACGCGAAGAACCAGACGAACAGGCCGTACGGGATGTGCTGCTGGACGCCGTAATAGAACGCCGAGACAACGCTGCCGGCCACGTAAACGATCACGACGGTCAGGCTGACGGCGACGTTGGCGAGCAGCTTGCCGAGCATCATCTGCGTCGGGCTGACGCTGCCGAGCAGGACCTCCGCGATCCGCTGCTGTTTCTCCTCGATGGTGCTTTGCAGCATGTACTGCGACATCATGATGGCGAGGTAGATCAGCACGAGCACGCCCATGGGCAGGAATGTGGCGAATTGCCGCTCGATGGCCTCGGGCCGGCGGATGTCGCCGGCCGGGGTCTTCTCGAACAGGGTCAGGCTTTCGAGCCGGACGAAGTATTGCGCGCCGGCGACCGCGGCGGGGTCGACGCCGGCGCGGCGCAGCCTCTCCGACACGATGGTCCGGTTGAGCAGTTTCTCGAACGTCCGGCGTTCGACGCCGACGGAGACGTTCTGGGCGAAGAACGACACGTCGCGCGACGGGCCGGGCGGCGCGGTGAGCAGGTCGGCGGGCAACTCGACGAAGCCGAAAAGTTCCTCCTTGCGGACGCGGTCCGACAGCGCGAGCCGGCCGGCGTCGTCGACGTTGCCGGGCGCGGGTTCCAGCTTGTACTTCGGCAGCATCTGCTTGCCGGTGGCCGGGTCTGTGGTTTCGCGATCGTTGTAACCGTTGATCACCGCTTCGAGCGGTTGGTAGAGCTGCCCGGAGTGGTCGATCACGGCGACGGTCTTGGTGCCGGACTCGGACTTCTCCTTCGTGAACTTCGCGAACAGGATCGAGACGCCCATGAGGATCGGCATCAGTACGAGGCTGATGATGAAGCCCTTGGTGACGACGGTGGCCAGGTATTCCCGGCGGGCGATGACGAGGACCTTACGCATGGTCGTGCTCCTTGGCGCTCGGGCCGGCGATACGCACGAAGATGTCGTGCAACGAGGGGCGGACGATCTCGAAGTGTTCCACAGTGGCTTGGGATAACAGGCCGCGGAGGGTGGCCTGCGGGTCGGCCCCGCGGGTCAGGCGCAGTTCCTTCTCCCGGCCGAAGTCGTTGACGTTGACTACGCCGGGCAGCCGGGCGATCCCGGCCGAGTCGAGAGGCGTCCGCACCCGGACGGTGTCTTCGCCGTACTCGGCCTGGATGGCGTCGAGGGTGCCGTCGAGGACCTTCCGGCCTCGGTAAATCATGAAGATGGTGTCGCACATCTGCTCGGCGACTTTCATGTCGTGCGTCGAGAAGATGATCGTTGTCCCCTGCTTGCGGACGTCGAGGATCGCGTCCTTGATCGCGTCGCGGTTCACGGGGTCGAGCCCGCTGAACGGCTCATCGAGGATCAGTAGCTCCGGCTTGCTGACGACTGCGGCGATGAACTGGACTTTCTGCGACATGCCCTTGGAGAGCGTCTCGACGCGGTCGCCGGCCCGGCCGGCGAGGCCGAGCCGCTCGAGCCAGTTGTTGATCGCGGCCTTGCTGTCGGTCATGCCCTTGAGGGCGGCGTAGAAGCGGAGGAGGTCCGCGACTTTCATCTTCTTGTAGAGGCCACGCTCCTCGGGCAGGTAGCCGAGCCTGTCGTCGGCCGCGGTGCCGTGTTCGGCTCCGAAGACGGACACCCGGCCGCGGTCCGGGTGGAAGATCCGGAGGATCATGCGGAGCGTGGTCGTCTTGCCCGAGCCGTTCGGGCCGATGAAGCCGTACACGCAGTCGCGGGGCACCTGTAGGTGCAGATCATCCACGGCGAGCGTCGGACCGAAGGTCTTGGTGACGCCGGAGAGTTCGACGGCCAAAGTCATAAGGAGTCGCCCTGAGTGGGGAGGAGGTGGACAATACTCTATTCGCTCGCCGGGTGAAGAAGTTAAAAGTTGACAGTTAAAAGTGCAAAGTCAAGAAACGGAGCAGAGCGGTTCGCCGGGGTTCGTAGAACCCGTAATCGCAGCAAATGCCCGGGGCGAAGGGACTTCCGGCTGTGGCGTTCAATGCCTTCGTTCTTGTTAGTGAGCGATAGCGGGGCGGGAACATGGCGACGGACATCGAGCAGGGGCCTTATCCATCGACCACGGACGAGCCGAGCGCGCGGTTGTGCAACTTCGCGACCGGCAGCAGTACGCTACTGGCCAGCCACAAGGCGTGGATCGACAAGTCGTTTGTCCCGGCCGTGAAGTCCGACCCCCGGCTGTACGTGCAGTCGGCGGGGCTGGCGAGCCGGGTCGGCCGCGAGGCTGCCAATCAGAAGCTGGCCTTCGCCCGGGCTCAGGCGGTCGTCGACTACGTCGAGCAGTCGCTGGGCCGGAGCCTGCTGCTGACCGACGTCGGCAGTTATGGCGAGAGCCTTTCGGGTGGCAAAGCGAACGACAACGACGGGTTCTACCGTGGCGTATTCCTGTCGGCCTCGGCCTACGGCTTCGAGCCGCCCAAGTATGAGCCGATCAGCCGGATCGGCGAGCTGAAGAAGTGGGACGAGGGGCAATTGAAGAAAGTCCGCGACGCTGAGATGCGGCGCGTTTGGATCGGCGCGGGCGTCAAAGCGGGCGGCACGGCGGTGTTTGTCGGGCTGGAGGATACCGAAGGCGCGGTCTTGCGGGCCGACACGTTCCGGGAGGCGTGTTACGTCGGGGTTACGTCGTTCCGGGCGGGGATCGGGCTGGGCGTGTCGGGCAACCCCGTCGCCATGATCATGTTCAACACGCCGGACCCGACATTCTTTAACGGCGAATCGACCAGCGACTGGGGCGTAAATTTCGCGTTCGGGCCGAGCTGGTCAAAGCTGGCCAAGGCGCTGACGGAGTACAAGTTTTTCCAGACGATCGCCAAGGTCGCGAAGCTGGGTTGGGCGACGGCGACGCCCGCGGACATGGAAGACATCCGCAACGCACTGCACATCCTTTACTCGTCGCTCGGGGCGGCCGCGACGCAGGGGCCAAACCTGGTGTGCATCGACTGCCCGGTCGGCGGCGTCGGGGCCGAGGCGTCGGTGGTGGCGACGTGGGGGAAGATCCGCATCTGGCGGTAGGGCGGCAAACTCCTCCGAACTCGGTACGGTAAGGGGATGGAGGAAACGCTTGCGATAGCGACGGCCTTTCACGAGGCCGGGCATGCGGTGGCCGCGCTCGCGCTCGGCCGGCCGGTGCAGCGCGTGAGTATCCTGCCGACGCGCGTCGAGCTTGGCTGGTGCGAGTTCCGCAAGGGAGTCTTTCGCCCTACCGAGGACTGGCTGGAGCGAGAGATGCTCATCGCGCTGGCGGGCCTGGCGGCCGAGGCCCGGCACACGGGCGAGTATCACTGGGACGGGGCGCACCATGATTTGCGGTACGCCCGCAAGCTGGCGATCGAGCGGGCCGGGGAACGCAAAGCCGAGCGACTCGAACGCCGGATGCTGTCCAAGGCGGAGAACCTACTCGCCGACGACGACCATTGGCGGGCGGTGGAAACGATCGCGAAGGAGTTGCTGGAGCGGGGCGAGATCAGCGGCCGGGCGGCGAAACACCACTTCGATCAGTGCATCTCCGACGACTGACCGCGCATGAAAAAACGCGGAGGGGGTATGGCCCCGCTCCGCGCTGGTGAGTCCTGTTCAGGCCGCGCTCTTGGCGAGGCGGGGCTTTTCGGAAGTCGGCCGGGCCGCACGCAGCGACGCCTGGATGAAACAGTCGAAGAGTTGCAGATCGAGGGCGGCGGCCGTCTCGGCCTCGGGGTGCCACTGCACGCCGATGCAGAACCAGTCCGGGTCGGTGCTCTCGATGGCTTCGATGGTCTCGTCCGGGCAGCGGGCACCGATGCGGAGGCCCTTGCCCAGGGTGCGGACGGCCATGTGATGGGCGCTGTTCACGCGGAGTTCGCCGCCGCCGTAGATGTCGTCCATGAGCGATTTCGGCTCGATGTTGACCATGTGGCGGTGCGGGCCGTCGCTGTTGTCGAAGTGCGGGATGGCCTTGGGGCACTCGGCCGGGATGTGGATGAAGAGCGTGCCGCCGAGCGCGACGTTGAGCATCTGCATGCCGACGCCGATGGCGAGCAGCGGAATCTTCCGCTCCATGATCCGGCGGAGCAGGCGGAAGTCGTGTTCCTCGCGGCGGAGGGCCATCGGGGCGACGGTGCTGTGCATCGGCCAGCCCTGGCGGCGCGGGTCGAGGTCGAGGCCGCCGCTGAGAATCATGCCGTCGACCTGATCGAGCATCAGGTCGAGGTCCCAGTCTTTGGTGGCGGTGGGCAGGACGATGGGCAGGCCGCCGGCGTTGTAGACCGTCTCGGAGTAACCGATGTTGAGTCGGTGGTGAACCGGAAGTGTCTTGCTGGCCGGGATGAGGTCCGCGTTGATGCCGATGACGGGGCGCGGTTGCTTGGCGGCCATGAGTAGCCTCCCTCCGTGGAGAAGATCGCGAAGTCGGCCGAGCGTCCTGACTCGAGCCGGGTTCCCCGGAGACAGACCCTCCGGGGGTGGGCGTTATACACCGGCACCCGCGGAATCTGCAAGTGCAATTCTCGAATGTTAAACTGGGTATTCTGGGCTAAACGAGTTCGGGGGCCGCGCCGACCCGGAAGTCGACGACTTCCATCTCCACGTTGCGGTAGCCGTTCCACTCGTTGACCTTCGGCACGAAGGCGACGCTGATCGGGCCGTCGCCCGCGAGTTCGTCGATGCGGTCGGCCATACCCCAGGCGACGGCCCGCATCCGGGTGCCGCCCTGCGACACGCGGAAAGAGAGGTGCCGCTCGCCCTGGCCGATCTTTCGCGGCGGATCGACAAGCTTCAGGCCCGCGGCCAGGAAACGTGGACGAGGATGGCCCATGCCGTACGGCTCCAAGCCGTCGAGCGATTGTACGAGCTTCAAGGTCAGCGACGCGAGCGTGACCTCGGCGTCGAGCGTCAGCGTGGGGACGGGCGGGCCCGCAGGAAACTTCCGGGCGGCGACGGCGACGAACTTCTCGCGCAGCGCGTCGACCCGCGACGGATCGAGGCGGAACCCGGCGGCCGCCGCGTGCCCACCGTGCGCTCGCAACTCCGAGTCGCACTCGGCCAGCGCGGCATGCAACTCGAACCCGGCGACCGATCGGCCGCTGCCGGTGGCTTCGTCCGCACCGATGGAGATCAACAGCGTAGGGCGGGCGAACATGTCGGCGAGTCGCCCGGCCACGATGCCGATCACGCCGGCGTGCCAGTCGGGGCTCGCCAGCACCAGCGCGGGCTGCCCGTCGTATTGGGCGGCCTGTTCCTTCGCCTCGGCCACGATCTTGCGCTCGGTCTGCTGTCGCTGCTGGTTCTGCCCCTCGACAAACGTCGCCAAGTCCTTGGCCCGCTCGGAGGAGGGGGTGGTCAGCAGATCCACGACGAGGCGGGCGCAGCCGAGTCGCCCTGCTGCGTTGAGTCGGGGCGCGAGCTTGAACGCAATGTCCTCGGCCCGGATGCTCGCCGCCTCGCCCAAGCCGGCGGCGTCGATCAGGGCCCGGAGTCCGGGCGTCGGGCGGTGTTTCATCCGGGCGAGGCCGTGCTTCACGAGGATGCGGTTCTCGTCGTGGAGCGGCATCACGTCGGCGACGAGGCCGAGGGCTGTGAGCGCGACGGCATCGAGCAGGCGTTCGCGGACGCGGGCGTCGACCGTGGCGCCGCCGGCCGCGCGGGTGGCGACGAGCCAGGCCAACTTAAAGGCCACGCCCGCACCGGACAGCCCGGCAAACGGGTACTCGGAGCCGGGCAGCCGCGGGTGGACGTTGAGCGCGTCGGGCAACTCGGGCTTGAACTCGTGGTGATCGGTGACGATCAACTCGAGGCCGAGTCGCTTGGCCTCGGCCGCCTCCGCGATGCTGGCGATGCCGCAATCGACGGTGACGAGCAATTCGGTCCCGCCCGCGGCCAGTTGGCGGACGGCCTCGATGTTGAGGCCGTAGCCCTCTTCGAGGCGATTGGGGACGTAGTAGTCGACGTTGCCGCCGAGCACGGTGAGGACTTGCAGAAGGATCGAAGTGCCGGTCACGCCGTCGGTGTCGTAGTCGCCGTAGATGCAGATCCGGCGTTTGGCCTGCACGGCGTCCCAGATGCGTTCGGCGGCGGCGGCCGCGCCGGGCAGCCGCTCCGGCGGGTGCAAGCCCTTCATCGGAGTCTCGACGAAGGTGATGGCGGCGACCCGCTCGGCAATGCCGCGGTTGATGAGAATCTGGGCAAGCAGTGCGGGCAGACCCGTCTCGCGGGCCAGCCGGTCAACCGTCGCGGGGTCGTGCGGGAGCAGGCGCCATTGTTTCGACACGGTCTGCACGGGGGACTCCGAAACCGGCATTATCCGAGTCGGGGCCGGGCGCGACTACAACTTTAACGATTCCTGCAATCGGCACGACCGGTACGACCGTCAGAAATGGCCAGTCCGGCAGGACACGACGGACCGGAACCGTGCGGGGTGTTTCGCGTGCGGACTGGTCGGGTTTCGCGGGCCGTGCCGGGCGGAAGGGGACGATAGATCCGGCGAAGGAAGTGACATCCGTTTTTTCGGCGCGGGCCGTCCAACCGGTGCGTCCGACAGGCCAGGAGTCTCCCATGCGTATTCTGTGGTTGGCGGTTGCCGGGCTGGCCGGCGCGCTCGGCGCGGGTTGCCAGACCTGCTCCCAGCAATCCTCGTGCGGCTCGCCCTGCGGTTCGCCGTGCGGCACCGTGAAGACGTGCAGCGCGACCTGCAACTCGCCCTGTGCTGAGACGAAGAAGTGCGACTCGCATTGTGGCAAAGCCCCGAAGTGTGGGCCGGTGTGCGTCAACAACTGCTGCCCGACGCCAAACCTGTTCGACCAGATGGGATGGAAGCACAAGGGCAACTCTGGTTGCACGTGCGGGAAGTGTGGCGACTGTGCGACCCCCGCGTCCACGCCGGCCCCGGCCAAAGCCGTGGCAGCACCGTGCCCGTGCGATAAAGGCGTAAAGGTGGTCCACGTTGTCGAAGCCCAGGCCCCGGTAGCCGCAGTCGCGCCGGCCGTGCCCCAGACCGTGATCGACGTGAGGTCGCTCAATCTCGCTCCCGGCGAGCAACTCGTCAATGTGACCGAAGCGATGCTGCCGCCCGTGGCCGCGGTGCAGGGCGACCAATTGACTCTGGTCGGCGCTCTGGTGCACAACCCGCGGACCAACCTCTGGCGGCTGCGATTCATCGGGGCGTCGGACGAGGACGCGTTCGGCGGCGTGGTGACGCTCCGCGGCTACGAGCGATTCCTGGGCACGATGAAGGACGGGCAGACGGTCGCGGTGAAGGGCGGACTGGTCCACGCCCAGACGAAATCGCTGAATCCGGACTTTGCGGTCTCGGATGTGAAAGTAGTGGGTCAGTAACGGTCGGGCAAAGTGTCGGACCGCCGGGGGACGAAACCCCGGCGGTCAGGTTTGCGCAGGCGGCATTGTGCATGCGAGTGGCGTTGGCGGGTTGTGCGGCGTGACTGCGGTGACCGGCGTGATGTGAGCGCGGCGAGGCGGAATTTGCTTCAAAAGGGCTGCGAGTCATTACTCTCCGGGCCGGTTCGGGGCGATGTTTGAGCACAGTTTCGTACTGGGCGGCGGCAAAGGGCCAAGCCGCGGGTGCGAACGGACCCCCGTATCAGCCGGGATCGAATCGGTGGCGGCAAGGCGCTCGGAGACGGGCGAGCCGGCACCAAGGCCATGTCGCCAATTGCGATCCCGAGGAGGAACTACTCGTGAATGCAGCGTATCTGTTGCTGACGTCGGCCTGGATGGCGGGTGCCGACGCCGCCCCGGTCGCCCCGGCCGCAGCCGCTCCGGTGGTCTCCACCGGTGCGTGTTGTGGTGGCGGTTGTGCGACCTCGTGCGACCCTTGTGCCAACCACTGCGGCCCGAGCCTGCTCGACCGCGTCCGCGCCCGGTTCCATCGCAATGACTGCTGCGACTCGGGCTGCAACGCCCCTGTCGTGCACCACAAGTGCTGCACCCCGGCCCCCGCGCCGACCTGCTGCACCCCGGTCAAGACCTGCGCCCCGGCCTGCAACACCTGCCAGCCGGCCTGCGACCCGTGCCGCCCGAAGTTCCAGATGCCGAAGTTCAACTTCAACTTCCATCGTAACAACGACTGCTGCAACACCTGCAACACCGGTTGCAGCGCTCCGGTCGTCCGTCACGACTGCGGCTGCAACGACTCGTGCCGGCCGAGCCTGCTCGACCGTCTCCGCAGCCGCTTCCACCGCAACGACTGCTGCGACACCGGTTGCAACACCGGCTGCAACGGTGGCTGCGGTTCGGTCGGCACCGCGACCCCGGCTCCGGCCGCGGCCCCGGTCGAAGCCCCGAAGGCCATGCCGAAGGCGGGCGCGGCGTTCAACGGCGGCAGCAATGTCACCGTCCTGAGCGTCCAGTAATCGCACTGACAGAGTCTTGATTCTCGCGACCCCGGTCGACACTTTGGTGTCGGCCGGGGTCGTCGTGTTTCATAGAATCACTGTGTCGGCTTATCCGCTTCCGGCCCCTGTTCTTAGTGCAAAAGGGTGGACCAGTGAACGCTCCGACCACACTCACCGAATACGGCGCGACGATCGACGCACAATCGATGGTCAAACCCTACGACGCCGAAGTTCTGGAACTCGAGTCCAACCATCCGGGCATCAACGATGCCGGGTACGTCGCCCGCCGCAACGACCTCTTCGCGCTGTGCCGCCGGCACCGCATCGAGAAGCTCGGCCCGCCGCTCATCGAATACAACGCCGAGGAGACCCGCATCTGGCGCGAGGTCAGCCCGCAACTCGACGAACTGCACAAAAAGCACGCTTGTGCGATCTACCTGAAGGCGAAAGACGACCTCAATATCACCCGCGAGGTGATCCCGCAGCTCCGCGTGCTCAGCGAGCAACTCGGCCCAGTGACCAACATTCACCTCGTGCCGGCCGAGGGCGCGCTGCCGTATCGCATCTTCTACGAGTACATCGCCGAGCGGGGCTTCCCGGTCACGCAGTTCATCCGGCACGGCTCGCACCCCGAGTTCACGCCCGAGCCGGACATGATCCACGACTGCCTGGGCCACGTGCCACCGCTGATGAACCGCGACTACGCGGAGCTTCTGGTCCTCATCGGCCGGGCGGCGTCGGCGACCGACCGCGGCGACTACGTGCTCGCGCTCAAGCGGTTCAGTTGGTTCAGCATCGAGTTCGGGCTGATCGAGGAGGCCAGCGAGGTCAAGGTGTTCGGCGCGGGCATTCTGTCTTCGACCGGTGAGATTCCTTTCTCGCTGTTCTCAAAGGACGTGACCCGCCGGCCGTTCGTCACCGATGACGTGATCAAGCAGGACTACGACCCGAGCCGGATGCAGGACAACCTGTTCATCGCGCCGTCGTTTGCGTTCCTCCGCCGTGAACTGGAGGCGCTCGTGCAACGGCTCGGGATCAAGGTGTAAGCCCCCGGACCGGGAAACGACCCGCCATCGCCCCCATCGAACGAGAGACCAGTCTCATGGCCGCCAACGACCTGCCGCTCCGCAAGATCGACCACCTCCGCTTCTTCGTCGGCAACGCCCGGCAGTCGGCCTACTTCTACCGCAACGCCTTCGGGTTCGACGTGGTCGCCTATGCCGGGCTGGAGACCAAGGTCAAGCATGAGGCCGGGTACGTCCTGAAGCAGGGCAACATCACCTTCGTGCTCACCTCGCCGCTCTCAGGCCAACACCCGGAGTCCAACCGGCTGCTCCAGCACGGCGACGGCGTGATGGACATCGCTTTCGATGTCGACGACGTGACCGCGGCCTACCGCCTCGCCACCGAGCGCGGCGCGAAGGGCGTCACCGCGCCCACGAAGCTCGAGGATGAGTTCGGCACTTTCGAGCTGGCCAGCATCCGCACCTACGGCGACACGCTGCACAGCTTCATCAACCGTGACAACTACAAGGGCATCTTCGCCCCCGGCTACCGGCCCATCGACCCCGAACGCTACACCGCCACTACCGCCCAGCCGCCCAAACTTGCGGCAATCGACCACGTGGTTGGTAACGTCGAGCTCGGGAAGATGGACGAGTGGGTGAATTTCTACCGCCGGATCCTCGGTTTCGAGCAGCTCATGCACTTCGACGACAAGGACATCAGCACGGAATACTCCGCGCTCATGTCGAAGGTCGTGCAGGACGGTACCGGGAGGATCAAGTTTCCGCTCAACGAGCCGGCCGAGGGCAAGCGACGCTCGCAGATCGACGAATACCTGCAGTATTACGGCGGCCCCGGCGTGCAGCACATCGCCCTGGCTACCGGCGACATCGTTCACACGGTGAAAGCACTGCGGGCCAACGACGTGTCGTTCCTCCGCGTGCCGCAGACCTATTACGACGCGCTGCCGGCCCGCGTCGGCCCGATCCAGGAAGATCTCCGGACTCTGGCCGACCTCGGCATCCTCGTTGACCGCGACGACGAAGGCTACATGCTTCAGATCTTCACCAAGCCCGTCGCCGACCGGCCCACGCTGTTCTTCGAGATCATCCAGCGGCGCGGGTCGAAGAGCTTCGGTAAAGGCAATTTCAAGGCGCTCTTCGAGGCGATCGAGCGCGAGCAGGAGCTGCGCGGGACTCTGTAACGGGCACCTCCGGGGACACGCAACATGTCGCACTACCTCCGCCTCGGCTCGGTGCCGGCGAAACGCCACATCGAGCATCGGCACGAGCCCGGCTACAAGGGCGAAGGCATCTATTACGAAGAAGTCGTCACGCTCGCGGGCTTCGCCCGGGCGTATTCGATCGTGTACCACCTGAAGCCGCCGACGCGGGTGAAAAAGATCGAGCCGGCGGGGCTGGCGGCGGTCGAGTACCTGCCGCCGGACACGCTGAAGCACGTCCACTTGAAGACCCGCGAAATTCCGACCGCAGGCGACGCAGTCACCGGGCGGATCCCGATGTTCGGCAACGGCGATGTGTTGATGTCGCGGTGCCGGCCGGCCGAGGCGCAAAAGGAACTCTACCGCAACGCCACGGCCGACGAGGTGCTGTTTATCCACCGTGGAAAGGGCACGCTGCACACGCACTTCGGCCCGCTGCCGTTCAAGCCCTTCGACTATGTCGTAATCCCGCGCTGCACGACCTACCGCGTCGACTTCGAGCCGGGCACTCCCGCGGACCTGCTGATCATCGAATCGACCGGCACCGTGGGCATCCCGCCGACGTACTTGAATCCCGACGGCCAGGTGCGGCTCGGTGCGCCGTACTCGGAGCGTGACCTGCACGGGCCGACGGAGATCGGCACGGTTGACCGGGAAGCGGACGTGCCGGTACTGGTCAAGGCCGACGGCCGGCTGACCCGGTACATCATGTCCCATCATCCGTTCGACGTCGTGGGTTGGGACGGCTTCGTGTACCCGTACACGTTCAATGCCGACGACTTCGAGCCGATCACCGGGACGATCCACCAGCCGCCGCCGATCCACCAGACGTTCGAGGCGCCGGGCTTCGTGATCTGCACGTTCGCACCGCGGTATCTCGACCATCATCCGCAGGCGATCAAGGTGCCGTACGCGCACTCGAACGTGGAGTGCGACGAGGTACTGTATTACGTCCGGGGACATTTCGGCAGTCGGCGGGGCGTCGAGGAGTCGTCGTTCACCCTGCACCCGCGCGGCATCCCGCACGGCCCGCACCCGGGCACGATCGTCGCCAGCCGGCCGATGACGCGCACGGACGAGTTGGCCGTCATGCTCGACACCTTCCGCCCGCTGCACACGGCGGTGGCGGGGGCCAAGTACGACGATCCAAGTTATCCGTACTCGTGGGTAGATTAGGCGTCGACGTATTTGCGTCTTCGTAGCCGTATTCGCCAGAATACGGCGTGCGGGATCCATCGAGCGCGGGCCCATCGGCATTCTGGCGAATGCCGCTACGAATACCTGCATGTAGCGTTGATCGCGTCTTCGTAGCCGTATTCGCCAGAATACGGCGAGCGGGTTTCAGCGAGCGCACGGTTCATCGGCATTCTGGCGAATGCCGCAGCGAATACCTGCTGGTAGCCGTATTCGCCAGAATTCGGCGAGCGGGCTCCAGCGAGCGCGGGCTCAACGGCATTCTGGCGAATGCCGCTACGAATACCCTCTCGTATCCGTATTCGCGTCTTCGTAGCTGTATTCGCCAGAATACGGCGAGCGGGTTTCAGCGAGCGCACGGTTCATCGGCATTCTGGCGAATGCCGCTACGAAGAGGGGAAACGGCGAGCGGGCTCCAGCGAGCGCGGGTTCAGCGGCATTCTGGCGAATGCCGCTACGAAGAGGGGAAACGGCGAGCGGGCTCCAGCGAGCGCGGGTTCAGCGGCATTCTGGCGAATGCCGCTACGAATACCTGCTTGTAGCCGTATTCGCCAGAATTCGGCGAGCGGGCTCCAGCGAGCGCGGGCTCAACGGCATTCTGGCGAATGCCGCTACGAAGAGTAAAGTGGGGTGGTGCGCCGTGAAAAACAAACACAGCTACCTCAAGCGATTGCCACCCGAATATTATCGCGGACTTGCTACGGTGCATTGGTCGATGACGATCGACGAGCGGAAAACGGGGTGGCTCGATGGGGTTTTTCATGCCCGGCTTCGAGAGATACTGACGCACGCCGCGTTTCGCTACGGTTTTGCGTGCCCGATTTATTGCTGCATGCCGGACCATTTTCACCTGTTGTGTATGGGCATCCTGCCCGAGTGCGATCAACGGAAGGCAGCCCGGTACTTTCGCAAACATCTGAATGCTCTGCTGGATCCGTTCGGCTTTCGGCTTCAGGATCAGGGTTACGATCGCGTCCTCCGCGGCGACGAGGGGACGCGTTCTGCGATCGAAGAGGTGTTCGAGTACATTGCCCGCAACCCCGTTCGTAGCGGGATCGTCGCCGAAGAAGATGTGTGGCGATATCCCTTCACCGGCTGCCTGCTCCCAGGTTATCCCGAGTTGCGGGTCGGGGATGCCGACTTCTGGGAGCGCGCCTGGCGAATTCTGACTTACGTTCAGGCCAACGGGCTCACGTTGAAGGGATCACCGGCAGCGGAGGGTGCAAAGTCGTAAGAGTATTCGCGTAATTCGTACTGAGCGGGATACGGCGAGCGCAGGCTCAACGGCATTCTGGCGAATGCCGCTACGAATGCCTGCTTGTAGCCGGATTCGCCAGAATACGGCGAGCGGGATCCATCGAGCGCGGGCTCAACGGCATTCTGGCGAATGCCGCTACGAATGCCTGTTTGTAGCCGTATTCGCCAGAATACGGCGTGCGGGATCAATCGAGCGCGGGCTCATCGGCATTCTGGTGAATGCCGCTACGAACACGCGCTGGGGCTAACTCACCAACAACCGCCCGCAGCCGGCCGCGCCGATGATGCCGGCGTCGCTGCCGAGGACGGCGTAACGCACGGCGACGCGCTCGGCCGGCCAGGCGAACGTCACGTCGTGGATGTATTTGCCGATCAGGTTCAGGAACTCCGGGCCTGCAGCCGTCATGCCACCGGCGAAGCAGACCAGTTCCGGGTCGACCGTGTGGATCGCGTTCGACGCGCCCACCGCGAGATAGAACGCCGTGCGGTCGACGATCTCCGCGGCCAGCGCGTCGCCGGCCGCCGCCGCGTCGAACACGTCTTTACTCGTCATCCGGTCGGCATCGAGCGTTGAAACACCGGGCCGGGCCGCGAGCGCCTCGCGGGTCCGCTGGACCACGGCCGTCGCGCTGGCATAGGCTTCGAGGCAGCCGCGGTGGCCGCAGCCGCACGGCCGACCGTTGGTGATCTCGATCTTGATGTGGCCGAGTTCGCCGCCATGACTGTGGGCCCCCTCGATGATCCGGTCTTCGAGGATGATCCCGCCGCCGACCCCCGTGCCGAGCGTGAACAGCACCATGCTGCGGTAAAACTTACCCGCACCGACCCAGAATTCGCCGTAGGCGGCGGCATTGGCGTCGTTCTGAAACGCGGTCGGCTTGCGGAACGTGTCGCTGATGTATTGCCGGACGGGGACGTTGCGCCACGGCTTGAGGTTGGGCGGGTCGAGGATCAGCCCGGCCGCCAGGTCCATCGAGCCGGGCGTGGCCACGCCGATGGCGGCGACATCGTCGAGCTTGATCCCGGCCGCACCGATCGCCGCGCGGACCGCCTCGGCCATCGTGTTCAGGCCCGCCTCCTGCCCGCGCTCGGGCAGAGTGGGCAGGCTGACCCGGCTCAACGGTTGACCCAGATCGTCGACCACCGCCGCCTTGATGGTCGTCCCGCCGACATCCAGACCCACAAACAGCCGGTCCTGCATCCGCCTTCTCCTCCCGGGAGATAGGTTCCGTACTCTGCCCAGCCTGTCAAGGCCGTGCCAATTGGCCTCGCACGAAATCGCCGCCCGGCATACCATGCAACCCGATCCGGGGCGGCCTTGCGCCCCGAGCGGACTTCATCCCGATTGCGAGACGACGGAATGTCTCCCCGACGACTGCTGCTCCTGCACGTTTTGACGCTGATTGCCGTCTGGGCCGCGCTGACCCTTCCGAGCCTCGGCTCGACGAGCCTGTGGGACATCGACGAGGGGCTGAACGCCGAGGCGGCCCGCGAGATGCTCGAATCGGGCAACTGGATCGTGCCCACGTTCAACTTCAAGCCGCGGACGGCCAAGCCCGCACTCCTGTACTGGTTCCAGGCGACGGCGTACAAGCACCTCGGCGTCACGGAGTTCGCGGCCCGTTTGCCCTCGGCAGTGGCCGCGCTCGGCGTCGTCCTGCTCACCTACACGCTCGCGCGTCGGATGTTCGACCCCAAGACGGGGCTGCTGGCCGGCATCATCCTCGCTACGTCGATCCAGTTCTGCCTGTTGGCCCACGCGGCAACGCCCGACATGCTGCTGCTCTTCGGCGTGATGCTGGGGCTCACGCTGTTCTGGATCGGCTACGAGTACGACCGCCGGGTTTGGCTCGTGACCTGTGCCGTGGGCTCCGCGTTCGCGGTGCTGGCGAAGGGGCCGGTGGGCGTTGCGCTGCCGGGCCTTGTGATCGGGTTGTTTCTGCTGAGTCGCGGCGAAGTGAAGCGGGCCCTCGACTGGCGACTGGCCGTCGGCGTGCTGATCTTCTGTGTGATCGCGCTACCGTGGTACGTGCTGGTAGGCTCCGAGACGCGCGGGGCGTTCCTCCGCGGCTTCTGGTGGAACGAGAACGTGAACCGGTTTCTGGAGCCGCTCGAAAACCATCGCGGCCCGGCCTTCTTCTACCCGCTCGTGCTGGTGATTGGGCTCGCGCCCTGGTGCGTGTTCCTCGTCCCGACAATCTGGAATGCCGTGCGCGAGGCCCGCGATCACGGCATGGCCCGGTTGCCCCAGCGACTGCTGCTCGTGTGGGCGGGGGCGTATCTGCTGTTTTTCACGGCCGCGGCCACGAAACTGCCGAACTACATTCTGCCGATGTACCCGCCGCTCGCGGTGCTGACGGCCCGCATGCTCGACAACTGGCGGCGCGGCCGGCTGACGCTCCCGGCCTGGATCATGCCGACCTGTACGGCTTGCGTGGCCCTCGTTGGCCTCGTCACGGCGACGGGCCTCGTCACAGCCAGCGGCATCATCCCGCTCGGCGTGCTGAAGGGCAACGCGATCCCGGGGCTGGAGCGGTGGGCGTTCGTCGGGCTGATCCCGATCCTGACCGGCGCGGCCGCGTGGCATTACGGGCGCGTCCGCCGGCCCAGCGCGGCCACCGTCGCGCTGTCAGCCGGCGCGGTGGCCTACCTCGGCCTGATGATCACGTTTCCGACGCGGACCATCGACGCCCGCAAAGCCCCGCGCGACCTGCTGGCCCGCGCGGGCCTGCCAATCCCCGAAAGCGAAATCCGGCTGGCGAGTTACGGCTACTTCCAGCCGAGCCTCGTGTTCTACGCCCAGCGGGAAGTCACGCCGATCGACTCGGCCGCGGCGGCACGGGCACACCTGGCATCACCGCTGAAGAGCTTTCTGATCGCGCCGGCGAAAAGCTGGCAGGAGATGCAGCCGCAGGCAGGCCGGGTGCTGGCCACACACCACGACCTGTACCGCAATCTGGATGTGGTGATCGTCACGAATCAGTGAACCAGTGCCGCGGAAACTCCAAAATCTCAAGGTCACGGCATGTTGAAACTGGCGTCCGCTTGATACGCAGGCGGGATGGCTCGAAATGGCTGCTGGGGCGAATATCATCGCACTGTTGCCACACAAACAGCCAGCAATCCGCGCCAACCTGCCCCGGTCAGCCACGACCTAATGTTGTGCCGAGTTCCAACTGCGGAAAGTGCTTGGACCGCCGAAGTTGTAACTCTGGCATTTCTCCCATTTGATCGATCAGGCCTTCCACAGTGTAACGCCGAATTCCAACCGCCACAGCGGCAAGCGCACGATGATTCTCGCCTGCCAAAATGAAAAAGTCCGACGCCTTTGCGAAAAACCAGTTCTCAGCTACAAGTCGATTTGCCGCGCTAATCCATGTTGAAATGGAATTCAGCCATGGCACGCCGGCTTGCGTGATGTCGTCGATTAATCGACGAATGACTTCGATGTCACCTTTGTCGTTTCGAAGGGTTGCATGTTCGTGACCTTTTCGAGACCATTTCGGAATGTTCCATTCACTCGCGGCCCCAAGCACATCGTTGGCAGGTGGCTTACCGTATTGTTGTTCGTGCCACTTGGAGTACGATGGCGCGCGGCAACTCCACGTCGTCCAGAAGGAACAATCGCGGTCAGAGTTGTGACGGTCAAGCGAGAAAGCTACTTCTTGCGTGGCTATTCCAGACTTTCGAGAGAAGGCAACTTTGGACCGCGAGCATCGAAAGTCAAGGCTTTCGAGTTGCGGCTTTACATGGCGATCGATGTTGCGCAATAGGATTTCTTGGGGTTTCATTTGAATTCAGGCACCGAGGTGTTTACTGACCAGCACGTGCCTGCAGCATCTTCGAAACGTGTTGAGTCATGGACTCCTGCGAAGAGTATGCCGCAAGCGGAATGTCGTGCGAGAGCACCTCAATATCGGCGTCCGCAGGCGACACTAGCAGAAGTGGCCTACCGGGGAATCTGCGATTCTGCCCCTTTATCGTCACCAACGTATTTGATCCTTCGAACCAAACTTCGCACTCCGGCCGATTGTCCCACAAAGTCAAAACGACACCCGATGCAGCAACTGCAATTCGATTCGGATCCTTCGAGTCATAGCGATATGTCCCGTAGTATCGATCGGACTTGCCCGAAACGTCCAGCCATCCAGCCCTACTCGTAGTGCTCCCTGCAATTGGCTGCGGGACGTGGGACGAACAGCCCGCCAACATCAGCGCAAGGTAAAATCCGACTTCGGGGCGCATGACGACGGAACTCCAAGTTACACCGAACTACCTGTTCTCGAATTCCCGGAGCAGTTGGCGGAAGGCGGGCTCGGAGCGGATCGAATCGAGGTCGCGGTCTTCGCGCAGGTATTTGAAGTCGCGGTAGCCGAGTTCGACGGCCCGGCGGATCGCGGCGATCGCCAGATCGGTCCGCTTCAGCAGGGCGTAGGAACAGGCAATGTTGTAGTGGGCCAGCGGGTCGTTCGGCCGGAGCGTGATCAGCCGCTTGTCGACGTTCAGCCCTTCGACGTGCCGGCCCTTGGCGGTCAGGTTGTTGCCGTGGGCCCGCAGGACATCGGGATAGTCGCAGTGGCGATCGAGAATACCCGCGAAGAAGTCGATCTCGAAGTCGATCTGGCTCTGCCCGGCGACGCTGTTCAGCCGGCCCGAAGGCTCGGAGGCGTCCGCGGGATGATGTGACAGCATGGCAGCGTCCTCGCAACCGATGCGGAATTATAGTCACTTCCGGCAGGGGTTGCCAAGCGTCAGTGGTGGCGTCGGCGCAAAGTAAATACGGCGACCTCGGGCCGGACGTTGAAGCGGAACCGCCAGCCGAACCCGAGCCCCTTGTTGACGTAGAGATGCGTGTCGCCGCGGCGGTACAGGCCGGCGGCCAGTTCGCGGTTGCGGCGGGAGAGCGTGATCCGGCCGAGGCCCGGCCAATCGACCTGCCCGCCGTGCGTGTGCCCGCTGAGCATCAGGTCGCACCGGCGGTCTTCCAGTCGCTCCACCGTTCGCGGATTGTGGGCGAGGAGGATGCGGGGCGTCGCGGGGTCGAGGTTGTCGAGCGCCGCTCCCACGTCGCACCGCCGGCTCCAGAGGTCATCGACACCCGCCAGGTGGAGTAGGGCCGACTTGCGCCGCAGCGTGACGTTTTCGTTGATCAGAACGCGGACGCCGCGGGCGTGCAGGGCGGCAACCAGCGTGTCGGCAAGTTTGCGGTACCGGCGCAGGCCGAGGGCGTTGCGGATCGAGTGGTCGTGGTTGCCGAGCACGGCAAAGACGCCGAGCGGGGCCTTCAACTCGGCGACGCCGTCGGCGGCGCGGTCGATGTACTTGAAGCCGTGGTGGATGAAGTCGCCGGTGACGACGGCGACGTCGGGCTTTTCCTGCTGGGCCGTGGCGATGGATTGCTTGAGGAAGTCCGCGGGGAGCCGTCGGCCGCAATGCAGGTCGGAGATTTGAAGCACGCGGGCGCCGTCGAACCCGGCGGCGAGCCCGGTGATCGGAAGGTCCAGACGGTTGACCTCGAGCCAGGTGGGTTCGTGGCGGACGGCGTAGGCGACGCGGGCCCAGTTCCGCCCCAGCCAGCGGGCGGCTTTGTGCGGGATACGGTCTTGCGGCTTGCGGTTCATCGCCTTCCGCGGCGGGACGGGGCTCAGGAAATAGTATGGCCGGCGGGAAGGGTCACCTTCGCCGCCGGCCGGTAGTGTTCGTTCGCGTCCGGATCAGTCTTCGTCGTCTTCCTCGTCCTCGTCGTCGTCATCATCATCGTCGTCGTCATCGTCGAGGTCGTCGTCGAAGTCGTCGTCGTCGAAATCGTCTTCGAGGTCGTCGTCGAGGTCTTCATCGAGGTCGTCGTCGAGGTCGTCGTCGAAGTCATCGTCGAGATCGTCGTCGAGGTCGTCGTCCTCGTCGTCGTCATCATCATCGTCTTCTTCTTCGTCTTCCTCGTCCTCGTCTTCGGCCTTGGGGCCGGCGAAGGGCAGGACGGCGGGCCATTCGGTGCGGAACCGACCCGGAAGGAGTTCCGCCTCGAGTAGCGCCCGCAGCGCCGGCGAAATCAGTGAGCTGCCACCTTGCATGGAAAGACCCTCGACTCTGTAGTTCGTAAACCGGTCCGCGCGGGCAGTCCGCGGCGGCCGGGGTGGGTTGGCGGTTTCAATTTGCGGGACCGATGGGCTATCGGCCGCCGGCCCGGCTTTCTCCAGTTCTTTTCCCCGACGCGAGTCGCCGGCCGACTTTCACTGGAACTTACCCGCTATCTATGTGTCACGCAGGGGCCGGCAACCGGAATCGGCGTGATTTTTTTTCCGGATCGTCCGATTGTGCCGGGACCGGGCCCGCGTCACTTTCCGCCGAGGATCGCCCGACGTTTTTCTTCGACGAACGGAAGGTGGTGCCGGATGTGATTGACCGTGAGAATCATCAGCTCTTCGAGCGTCTTCAGGCCGCGCTCGGAATGCACGCCCGACCGCTGCCAGGCCTCCGCGGGCAGCGTGCGGAACACCCGCGCCGCCGACGTGCGCACGGCGTCGATCACGGCGAGTTCCTCTTCGAGATCGCGCTCGTGATACGCCAGGCGGGCCGCGAAATCGTTTTCGTTCGCACCGATGAGCAGTGGGCGTTCGGAAGCCGCAACCCGCTTCATCCGGTCGGCGAGGATCGGCTCGAAGTCGGCGAGATGCGCCACCACTTCGAGGATGCTCCACTTCCCGGCGATGGGCCGGGCGGTGAGTTGCTCGCGTGACAGGCCCGCGACGGCCTCACGCAGCTTCCGCGGGCCTTCCAGATACTGGTCGATCAATTCGGAAGGTGTGGCCATGAACATCCCTCGGCGGCCGGGCAGAGGCCGCCGAAGTTGTAGTAGATGGCCCGGGGCGTGACGAGGTGATTTTTCAGACGGGGCGGACGTTGAACCGGGCGTACAGCGCGGCCAACTGGTGCCGACGCTGCTGCTCGGGCGCGAACGGATCGAACTCGATGCCCGGGCCGCCGATGTGCTGCAACACGAGCAGGGCCCGCCGGCGCAGCTCGACGTCGCGGCGATCGAGGGCGGCGCGCAGCGCGGGCAGCGACTCGGCGCCGCCGCGGCCGAGTTCGTCCACCGCGACGGCTGTCAGTGCGTTGTCGCGGAGTTGCTCCACGAGATCGGGCAATCGCGGGGCTGCAGGGGCCGGCGCGGCTGGGGCCGCCCCGCGCGGCACGTAGTCGGCAAACGTGTCGCCGAG
>JAIBBI010000087.1 GCA_019694755.1 Gemmataceae bacterium | reverse complement strand
GATTCAGGTCGACACCGGAACGCTGGACATCATCGCCGGCAACGGCGCCGTTCTGACCAATTACTCCGCAACGACGCTGACCGGCGGGAGCTATGTCATCGCGGGGACGTTCCGGTTCCCTGGGGCCAACGTGGTCACGAACTCCGCGTCAATCACGCTCGACGGCGCTGCGGCGTCGCTGCGAAGCACGTCCGGAAACACCAACGGCTTGGCCAATCTGGCGTCCGTAACAGCAAACAACAGCTTGAAACTGCTCAACGGCGCGGCCGTTTCGACTCCGGCCGGGCTGAGCAACGCCGGTACGGTCACTGTCGGGAGCGGGTCGACGCTCACCGTCCCGGTCGGGCTGGGAAACTCGGGGACGCTGGCTGGAGCGGGCATCATTAACGCCGTCGTGACGGGGACAGGCTCGATCAGTCCCGGCGATGCCACCGGAGCCGCAGGGCTTTTGGTGGTCAACGGAAACACGGGCCTGGGCGGGCTGGCTGTCGATCTCAACGGAACGACCCCGGGTTCGGGATACGACCAGTTACAGGTCAATGGTGACGCGACCATCGGCGGCACGCTTTCGGTCAACGTCGGCTATGGAGCGAAAGTCGGCGATTCATTCCGCATCATAGACAACACGGGCCCGAACGCGCTTTCCGGTACGCTCTCCGGCGTTGCCGAGGGCGGCAGCTTCATCGCCGGGCCGCGAACCTACCAGCTCACCTACAAGGGCGGAACCGGCAACGACGCCGTGCTGACGCTCACCGGAATCACCGCGCCCAGTGTTGGCACGGTGGTCATCAACGGCGGTTCGGCCCAGCGGTCCACCGTTCGGTCAGTGCAAGTGAATTTCGATTCGCTCGTCGATTTCGCCGGAGCGCCGGCTAACGCGTTCCAATTGAAGCGGCAGAGCGACAACGCGGCCGTGACGCTGTCGGCCGTCGTGACCAACGATTCCGTCACGCACGTCGCGCTGTCATTTACCGGCGGTGCGGTGGACGCCGGGATCGCTCCATTGTCGTTGTCCGACGGGCGTTACACACTGACGGTCTTTTCGGCGCAGGTTTCCGCGCTCGGGATCCCGCTTTCGGGCAGCGGTGGCCCGGGGACGGATTACGTCCTCGCTTCTGCAACGACCGGAAATCCGCCGACCAACATCTTCCGGCTCTTCGGCGACGGTGATGGCGACGGCACAGTAACGTCCGCCGACTTCCTCGCATTCCGGATCGCCTTCCTCAGCAGCAGCTCGACATTCGACTACGACGGCAACGGGCAGGTCGATTCGTCCGACTTCCTGCAATTCCGGCTGCACTTCCTGCAAAGCGTGTGACAACAAAAAACGGTGCGACTGCCCGGCAGTCGCACCGTGAATTGCACTCTCGTCGAGTACTTTACCGGCCGCCCTTGGGCAACGGGAACTTGTCTTCTTCCAGATCCTTACCCGGCTTGGGCAGATCGCCGACGGAAAGTACGGTCTTGCCGAGAAGCCGTCCGGCGTACGTCTTGAGCGACACGGTCGCTTCGGGCAGGAGATTTGCCTTGATGCGCGGCGGGCGGACGTACCGCTTCTTCTTCAGCTTCACCGGCGCGGGCGGCGGTGGCGGTGGCGGAGGTGGTGGCGGCGGGGGTTCAACCGCCACGGGCGTTGCTGCTTCTGATTTTCTCACAGCCGGGATGGCGCTCATGGTGCCTGCCATACCCTCGGCCGCCTGCTCCAACCGACGTTTCTTCCTGTTCTTCGCCATTGGTCCCTTCGCAGAATTGGATCAATCAACCGGCCGAGGATATGCCCCGGCAGCCCGGTCACAATTGCTAATCGGAGAAACAACCTACTCACGCATTTTATAGGGCCGACCACCCGTTTCAGCAATCGGACTCCGGAAGTTCATGCGATTCGTCGGCCGGCGGCCCGGCGATTCTCGGATGATCGGCTGGTCAGGCGAAGCCCGGCGGGTAGCAAGACCAAGGCGGCTGTCATGCAGGTGGTGACACCCAGGGCCAGAACGAATCCCAGCCCGGCCATGCCCCGGTGGCTGCTGATCATCAGTGCGCCGAATCCAAGCACCGTCGTCAGGGCGGATACGGCAATGCCTTTGCCGGTCGCGGCGGCGAGGACGTAGCCGGCCCGCTTGCGGCGCGATCGCCAGTCGTGCAGGACGTGGACTCCGTTATCGACGCCGCACCCGACGATCAAGGGCAGCGCGATCATGTTGGCGGGGTTCAGATCCCGCCCGAGGAATCCCATTGTGCCGAGTAGCCAGACCACGCCCAGTGCAAGCGGGATCAATGCGATCAGCGTGTGCGTCAGCGACCGGAAGTCGATGGCCAGTACGGCCACGATCACGAGCAGCGCGTACAGCCCGGCCCGGGTGAAGCCGTTTTGCATCGAGCGCAGGCCTTCGAGAGTGCCGAACGGTTTGCCGGTCGCTTCCGGGTCGATGCGACGGACCGCCTCGATGAACTTCTCCAAAGGAGCGATCTGCCAGAGGTCGTCTTTGGCATACGCTTCCACGAGGAATCGGCCGGTGCTGCCAACATACCTCTCGCGGAGCGGCACCGGCAGGTCGGCCAGCGCGATGCCCCTGGGCGTGCCCACGGCCCGCAACCGGTGCAGGTCGGCAATCAGGTCGGCGACCATGCGCCTGTCGAAAGTTCTCAGGTGGGCGACAGCCACGGCCGGCACGGCCCACTGGCCGTGGTCGCGGAGCTTCTCCAGGCCGGCGACGAGTTCGGAGAGTACGGATTGCTTGCTGCGTTTCGCCTGCGGCTGGAGCGCTCCCAGGAGCAGGCCGGCCTCTTTCTGCACGTCGCGGGCCTGCGGTGTGAGCGGCTCGATTCCCGCGTCTTTGGCGGGCAGGTGCTTGAGGCGGCGCGAGATTTCCTGGACCACCGGCAGTTTGCGGTCCTGCTCGAGCGGGATCAGCGAGGCGACTTCGACCACCCGGCCGACTTCCGGAATCTGCTCGTAGCGGGCCTTGAGGGCGCGGGCGTCGTCGGCCGTGGCGCACACGCTGCACGCGTGCCAGCTTGCGCCGGCGGTCGCGGCGATCAATTCTCGCTCCCAGCGCACGGAGTCGAGCCCCTGTGCCTGCATTTCGAGGAGGTTGTGATCGTACCCGACCCGGCCGAGGTACGAGGCGGCGACGGCCGTCATCGCCAGGCCGCACGCCAGGACGAATCGCGGTCGGCGGGCCAGCGCAGGAAGCCAGACGGCCTCACGCCGGTCCGGCGCGTATACGGGCCGGCGGTCGCCGTCCCCGCCGACGAGAGCCAATGGGGCGAGCATGCCCCGGCGGTCGGTCAGGCGGATGAGGGCGGGCAGGACGGTGAGGCACGAGACGGCACAGAACATGACGCCCCACCCGGCGATCCAACCGAGTTCAGCGACGGCTCGGAAGTCGGCGAGCATCATGGCGAAGAATGCGAGTGCGGTGGCCGAGGCGGCCGTGAGCAGACTGGGGCCGACCTGAATCGCGGTGGCCGTGGTCGCGGCCGCGGGGTCGTCGCCGGCCCGCCGGCACTGCTCGTAGCGGGTGACCCACAAGACGCCGTAATCGCCGAGGCCGATGATCATCACCGCAAACGCGGCCGAGAGAATGTTGAGGTGGCCGACCGTGAGCGTGAGCCAGCCCATCGCCCAAGCGGTGCCGACCAGGAGCGTCGAGACGGTCAGCATGGGATACCGGAAGCCGCGGTAGACCACGCCGTCGAGCAGGGCGGTGCCGGCCAGCGCGAGCCAGCCGGCGAGGTTGGAGTCGCGCTGCGAGGCGGCCATCTCGTCGGTTTCGAGCGCGGGCAGGCCCGTGAGCCCGATTTCGAGGTCGGGGTATTCCGTGCGGATGTCGGCGAGGATCGCCCGCAGGCCGACGACGCCGGCCTCGGCGGGCGTGAAGCTGCCGACGGCTTTCACCGGTCGAGCGAGCACGAAGCACAGCTTGCCGTCTTCGCTGCCGAGGTACTGCGGCCGGTCGAGCAGGTCGCTCCGGTGGTCGGGCCCCGCCGGGACCAGGCTGCTCCACGGGTTCGTGTATTCGGCCGGGTCTTCGAGCGTGGCCGTTGCCGAGCGGACGGTGGCCAGCAATTGGCCGAGATACTGCTCGTCGGAGGCGGAAAGGGGGCTGTCGGGGTCGATGCGCCCGGCCCGTTCCCGCGCCTGCTTCAGAAGATTGCAGAGAGTCAGCGATCGCCAGGCGATCGGCCCCAGCGGTGCGGACAGCAGCGGCGACATCCGGTCGAGATTTTCGCGGATACTGTGAAGTTCGTCGACCGGCAAGTAGAGCAGCGACCGATCGCGCAAGGCGGAAAGGTCGGCCCGGGCGAAGATGCGGTCGAACAGGTCGGGCCGGCTGGCGAGTGCGGCCGTGATGCGATCGACGGCGGCCGTCAGTCGCGGGCGGTCGCCCCCGCGCACTACGACGACGAGGTCGTCCTCGTCGCCGAACTCGTGGACGAACGCCTGCCAGCGTTTTTGATAGTCCTTGTCGGGGCTGGCGAGGTCGCTGCGGCGAGTGAAATACTCGATGCGGGTGACAAATGCGGCGACCGAAGCCGCGGCCAGGCCCACGCAGACGATGAGGACGGTCCACGGGCGGCGGCTGACACCGGACACGAACCCGACCAGAAATCGTTCGAGCCAACTACCTTCCGACACGCCGCACCTCCGGACACGGAGATATGGCATACCGTTACGGCTGTTTTCTCACAAGTCGGGATTCACCTGCGGCTTACCCGGAATACCATCATGGACATGGTTGACCTGGATTCCCTCCGCCGCCGGGCCGCTGTCGTCTTCCGCCGACTCGCCAAACTATATCCGGACGCCCATTGTGCCTTGAATCACGATTCACCATTTCAACTGCTGGTGGCGACGGTCCTTTCGGCGCAATGTACCGACGCACGGGTGAACCTGGTCACGCCGGCCCTGTTTGCCCGGTTTCCGGACCCGGCCGCGTTTGCGACTGCCGACCTGGCGGAGATTGAGAATCTCATCCGTTCCACCGGCTTCTTCCGGAACAAGGCGAAGAACATCCAGGCGCTGTCGCGGGCCCTCGTGGAGAAGCACGGCGGACAGGTTCCGGGTACTCTGGAAGAGTTGGTCAGATTGCCGGGCGTCGGTCGCAAGACAGCCAACGTCGTACTCGGCGACGGGTTCGGCATCCCCGGCATCACGGTGGATACCCACGTCGGCCGGCTGAGCCGGAGGCTTGGCTTCACGAAGCAGACCGACCCCGTGAAGGCCGAGCATGAACTGATGAAGGTTTGGAAGCAGGCTGACTGGACGCTTTACAGCCACCGGCTGATCTTCCATGGCCGCCAGGTTTGTGCGTCGCGGAAGCCCGATTGTGATCACTGCACTCTCGCGGACGTTTGCCCGAAGGTCGGCGTCCCCAATAAGAAATGAACCATGAGCACACTCCTCGAACGCTTCCTGCGCTACGTGCAGATCGACACCCAGGCCGACGAATCGTCGAAGACCTACCCTTCGACGCCCGGCCAACTCGTGCTGGGCAAGATGCTCGCCGAGGAACTGCGCGGGCTGGGCCTGGCCGACGCGAAGCAGGACGAGCACGGCATCGTGACCGCAACGCTCCCGGCCACGGTGAAGACCAGCGTGCCGACAATCGCGTGGATCGCGCATGTGGACACGTCGCCGGAGACGTCCGGCAAGGACGTGAAGCCGCAGGTGATCCGCGACTACGACGGTCGGGACCTCGTGCTGCCCGGCGACCCGACGCGGGTGATCCGACCGACCGAGTCGCCGGAACTGCTCAAGTGCCTGGGGAAGACGGTCATCACGACCGACGGCACGACGCTGCTGGGTGCGGACGACAAGGCCGGCATTGCCGTCATCATGTCGGCCGTGCAGGCCTTGCTGACGAAGCCGGACCTGCCGCGCGGCCCGATCAAGATCGTGTTCACGTGCGACGAGGAGATCGGCCGGGGTGTGATTCACGTCGATCCCGCGACGCTCGGGGCGGTAGTCGGGTACACGCTCGACGGCTTCGGTGCAGACGAGATCGAGGGCGAGACGTTCTCGGCCGACAAGGCGATCGTGACGATCCACGGCGTCAACATTCATCCGTCGATCGGCAAAGGCAAGATGATCAACGCGGTCCGGTTGGCCGGGCTGTTTCTCGACCGATTGCCCCGCCAGGCCATGTCGCCCGAGACAACGAGCGACCGCCAGGGGTTCATCCACCCGTACGAGGTCGAGGGCGGCGTCGCTTCCGTGACCATCGGCCTGTTGCTCCGCGACTTCGACACGGCCGCTTTGGAGATTCAGGCCGGGCTGCTGCGTGATATCGGCAAAGCCATCGAGATGGAATTCCCGGGGGCGCGGGTCGAGGTGGCGGTGCGGAAGCAATACCGCAACATGGCCGAAGGGATCGCCCGGGAACCGCGGGCGATGAGTTATGCCATCGAGGCCATGAAGCGGGCCGGGATGGAGCCGCGGATCCTGTCGATCCGCGGGGGGACCGACGGCGCTCAACTCACGGAAAAGGGGCTGCCCACCCCGAACCTGTCGACGGGCGAACACAACCCGCACTCGCCGCTGGAATGGACCTGTCTCGAAGAAATGGAAGAGGCGACCCGGGTGCTGGTCGAACTCGCCCAGGTATGGGCTACGAAGGCGCACTAGGGCGCCTTCTTCTCCGGGAGCTGAATCTCGATCGTGGAATTCTGCTTCGGCAGGTCTCGCTCGATCGTGATCTCAGCAAATAGCGGACGGCCGAGTGGAAGTTCCGATCCGGCAACGCCGTCGAAGCCGGCGGCGCGGATGACGTGCGGGCCGCCTGCGGTCGCACGGCCTTTACGCGTGTCGAATCGGCCGTCTTCGACCATGGCGTAACCCTGAACGCCGTCGTTCTTTTTCCTGAGATCGGGATCGAAGAAGATCTGCCCGCGGGGGAGTGGCTTCCCATTCCACGTGACAGTACCGGCGACATGGTATTCGGCGGGCCCCTGGCCGCAACCGAGCGCGGCGTAGGCAACGAGGAGTGTTGTCGAGCGGACGAGGGTGTTCATTGGCTGTCGATTTCCGTTTCGCCGCCATTCCGGCTTGCGGTGGCCAGATAGACGCTGAGCTTGATTCGCTCGTTCACAAAGCGGACGGAGCCGTCGCCCATCCCGAAGTGGGCCCCACCCGGGTGGGGGCTGCCGAAGGCGATGTCGTTGAAGTTCCCGATGGCGTAGGTGTTGATTCCGTTGACGACGTTTCTGCAGCCTCCGCAGACGGGAAATCCATCGCAGCCGCGGATCCAAGCCCGGTAGCGGGTGCCGGTCAGCGGATTAGACCACGAGAGTTCGCCGACGGCCAGCGTGTTCGACGTGCCGTCCTGAATATCGGCGATGCGCCGGGCCACGTCGCGTGTGAAGAATCCGGCGTCGGAAAAGCCGCCGTGGGCCCCGAGATTGTTGAACGGGTACGTTTGGAGGGTCAACGGGTTGGTGCCTTTGGGACCGAGCACGCCGTAGTAGTGCGTGGTGTAGGGCGGTTCGTTCATCCAGAATTCCGGCGGCTGAACACTGTCGGCCGGGCCGGTGCCCATTTTCTCCATAATCGACGACGGACATAGGTACGAGTTGACCCGCTTCTGGGCCCACTGGATCTTGTTGGCCGTGGTGTAAGCGCTGGCGGAACGGTCGAAGTTCGAGTAGAGGGCTGTCTGTTCCATGAGAGGGAGGAGTTCGACGTGCCAACTCAGTTCGGTAGAGACGTCGCCGGCCTTAGGGAACGCGCCCCGCTCGCCATGGAAGTTCTGAAGGGCGATGACGACCTGACGGAGGTTATTCTGGCACCGGATCCGCCCGGCCGCTTCGCGGACCTTCTGAACGGCCGGTAGTAACAGCCCGATCAGGATCGCGATGATGGCGATCACCACCAGTAATTCGATGAGCGTGAAACCGCGACGGTGCTGCCGACTTCGCATTCAATCAACTCCTGCCGCGGGGCCGCCCCTTTTAAGTCTAGAGCCGAACTACGGCGGTCACCACGCAAGTTGGATGGGTCAGGCGGCGAAATACCAGCGAACAGCCTGTCCGGCTTTCATATTCTACCCGTTCAGAGTTTTCGTACCCTCGGATGGATCGGCATGGGGTTTCGACCGTCGGCTACCCTGAAGTCACGGACGTTTGTCGGGCTTCTGGCTTCGCAGTTCCTCGCGGCATTCAACGACCAGGCGATCCACGCGGCCGCGATGTTCTTCGCCTTCCACATGAAGTTGCTCAATGAGAAGCAGGCGATCTCGTTGATGCCGATCCTCTTTTACGCGCCGTGGGCGATCTTTTGCACGCTCGCAGGATACTGCGCCGACCGGTTTTCCAAGCGCCACTCGCTCGTGTTCTGGAAGTTCGCGGAAATCGCCATCTGTCTGGTCGCCCTGCTAGGATTCTACCTCGGCGACGCCCACGACCTGAAGATCGGCCCGGCCATTGTGCTGGCGTGCGTGTTCCTGATGGGCACGCACTCGGCCTTCTTCGTACCTGCCAAATACGGCGTCATGCCCGAGATCCTCGAACCGCAATTGCTCTCGCGGGGCAACGGCCTGCTGGAGTCGCTGTCGTTTCTCGCCGTGATCCTCGGCACCGTGTCCGGTGGCGTGATGTCGTACCTCTTTTACGACCGCGAGACGTGGATCGGCGTGGTCCTGCTTTCGTTCGCCATTGTCGGCGCGCTGGCAAGCCTGATGATCGAAGTGATGCCGGCCGCCAACCCCACCCGCCCGTTCCCGGCATACATCTACGGGCCGCTGCTCACCAGCCTGCGGGGTCTGCTCGGCGTCCGCCCGCTGGCCCTGGCCGGATTCGGGATTGCGTTCTTCACGTTCGTCGTCGCCTTCATGCGGCAGACCGTGTACATGCTCGGTGAGTCGCAGATTCCCCGGTGGAACGAGCTGAAAACCAGCCTGATCGTCGGCTCGACCGCACTCGGTATCGGCCTGGGCAGTCCGCTGGCGGGCTGGCTCTCCGGGCGGAAGATCGAGCTGGGCCTCGTCCCGCTCGGCGGTATCGGCATGGTCATTGCCGCGGCCGGGAGCGTTCTGTTCCTCCACTGGGTGCCGGGGCTCGTCCTCGGCATCGTGGCCATCGGGTTCTTTACCGGTTTCTATCTCGTCCCGCTGTACACGCTGCTCCAGCACCGTGCGCCAAAGCAGAGCAAGGGCGACCTCGTCGCCATCAGCAATTTTATCAATGTCGTCGGCGCGATTCTGGCGTCGATTCTGTTCTTCGTTCTGGTCACGTCGTTCCAGAAACTGGGCTATGCGAAGGAATTGCCGTTCGGTGAGCCCGTGCGGGGCCAACTGACCCGGGTCAAGTATGCCGAGGGGCGACTGGAGGATTACACCTGCCAGGGCGCGCCGCAGTTGCCCGATGCCAAACGCCGGGTGATCCTGGCGGGCGAGGGCCTGCCGCCGACGGTCGACCCGGCCGCTCCGGTTGCCGTGAAGGAGTGCCGGTGCGAATACCGGGGGCAGACTTTTGTACTGCTGTGCCCGGCCGACCATCCGGACGAAAAAGTCTACGACAACTCCGGCCTGCCCGGCTTTCTGTTTCTGGGTGCTTCGGCCATTACCGGGCTCAGCTTGCTGGGCCTTTGGGCGATCATGCCCGACCTGATGAGCCGGGGGATATTCGCATTCCGGCACCTGCGTGGTCCGCGCGTCCGCGGCGTCGGGACGCACCACATTCCGCCGGCCGGGCCGATGGTCCTTGTGACCAACGTGTCATCGCGGGAGGAATTCCGATACCTCCGCTCCGCGACGGATCGCCTGCTGGCCCCGGTCGGGCTGCCTGGCGAAAACCAGACGCTGTCGGCGGCGCTGAAGACCGGCCGGCTGGTGCTGCTGGCCAGTCAGGCCCGCGACCAAGTCGGGCAGGTGCCCGCGGGAATCCCGATCCTGCCGGCATTCGTCGGGCGGGAGGGCCGGGAGGTGCGCGTGGCGTTCGGCAAGCCGGTCGCCCCGGGCGACGACATCGCCACCCTGATCGAAGCTGCCCGGATTGCCGAAGACGACTACCACGCCCACTAGCACACGGCCTACAATTATTGGCATGACGAGCGTGACCGTAGACCAGTTGCGGGCTTACCTGGACGATTCGTTGTCCGATGCCGACGCGGCCCGTGTCGAGCAGCAATTGCGGGCGTCGGAGCCACTCCGGGCCCGGCTGAAAGAGATTCTCGCCCAGCGTGAGCGCGGCGATCACTCCGTCGGGTCAGTCTGGCGAACCGAGCGGCTGACGTGTCCGACCCGCGAGCAGTTAGGCAGTTATCTGCTCGAAGTGCTGGAGCCCGGGCACCAGGAATACGTCGAGTTTCATCTCAAGACGGCGGAGTGCCCCGTGTGTTTGGCCAACCTGCACGACCTGCAGGAAAGCCAGAAGGGCCCGCCAGCCAGCTCCCGGCGGAAGAAATACTTCGAGACCAGCGCGGGCCTGCTCCGCAAGCGTTGAACCGGGCTCCGGATGCCTACAATAGCTGGGTCGCCCGATTTTCAGGCATCGCGAGGAGCAAATACGCAATGGCGGCACATGTTCAGCAGCCCGCGCCCGAGTTCAAGGCCCAGGGCGTCGTCGGTGGTGAGTTCAAGGAAGTCAAACTGTCCGATTTCAAAGGACAGTACGTTTATCTGTTCTTCTGGCCGCTCGATTTCACGTTCGTCTGCCCGACCGAGATCATCGCTTTCAGCGACCGGATCGAGGAGTTCAAGAAGCGCGGCGTGCAGGTGATCGGTGTGTCTGTCGACAGCCATTTCACCCACCTGGCGTGGAAGAACACCCCGCGGACCCAGGGCGGCCTCGGCGACATCCACTACCCGATGGTCGCCGACCTCAACAAGCAGATCGCCCGCGATTACGGCGTGCTGCTCGAAGGGGCCGGCATCGCGCTGCGTGGCTCGTTCCTCATCGACAAGAACGGGATCGTCCAGCAGATCACGATCAACAATCTGCCGCTCGGCCGGAGCGTGGACGAGGCGATCCGCCTGGTCGACGCGCTCCAGCACTTCGAGAAGAACGGCGAAGTGTGCCCGGCCGACTGGAAGCCGGGCAGCGCGTCGATCAAGCCAAACGTGAAGGACTCGAAGGAGTACTTCAGCAAGGCCAACAAGTAGTCGGCCGGGATGGGAGATTCGGGCGGGCGGCGATCCGGGGGGATTCGCCGTCCGCCTTTTTTTGTGAACTGTCGGCCGGGGGTTGGCGTAAAGTCTGCGGGTTGTCCGGGCGGTAGGGGGTTGTTACCGAGATTGCCCGACCAGATTTTCCGGATTGACTGATCGGGTTCCCGGTAAAGGCTGCACCGCAAGGCTTCCCGATTTTGACCCACTTGCTTCAACTGGGTACATTTACAGGAAGGCCGGGCGAACCGGCCGACCGCCGCCGCTCACCAGGATCCCGCAGCCATGACGCACCCGAACCGGCGCGCCCGCCTGAACGTCTTCCTCCGGAACGGCCGGCTCGACGAGCGTATCGTCCCCGCCGTCTTCAACATTGCCGACGGCGACATCGCCGGCCTGGTGGCTGCGATCACCACGGCGAACACGAATACCGAGGCGGACACCATCAACCTGGCCGTCTCCGGGACCTACAACTTTACGGCCGTTGCCGACCCGGCCAATGGCGGTATTGCCCTGCCGGCGATCGCCCTCGATACCTCCTCGGCCAACTCGATCACCATTGTCGGCAACGGCTCGACATTTTCCCGGTCCGGGTCTACGGCATTCCGGTTTCTGAGTGTTGACGACGCGACCGACCCGGCCGTGCTTAACGTTTCGGGGCTGACATTCGTCAACGGTCTGGTCGACACGAGCATCGGCGGCGCGGTGCTCCTGAACGGCGGGAACGCAACATTTACCGACTGCATTTTCCAGAACAACACCGCTACCGACGGCGGGGCCATCGGCTGTTTCACGGCGGGCACCAACCGCACGCTCGTGCTCACCAATTGCAGCATCACTGGCAACTCGGCGACGACCGGCGTGGGGGGAGGCGTGGCGACACAGGGTGGCACGGCCGTGTCATTCACCGACTGCGTCGTGTCCAACAACGTCGGCGATGGTACCGGCGGCGTCTGGTGCCAGGGAAACAACCTGACCTTCCTCCGGACCAACGTCACCAACAACTTCGCCACCAACGGCCTCGCGGCCGGTGGCGGCATCTTTGTGCAGGGGGATATCAGTTTCACCGACGGCGATTTGAGCGGTAACGTCGCCGGCGGCGGGGCCGGCCTTTTTATCCAGGGCAACGCCACCTTCACCAACGCCTCGATCACCAACAACAACGCGACGTTTGACACGGCCTCGGGCGGCGGCATCTTCATTCAGGGCGACCTCACACTGGTCAATGTGACCGTGAGCGGCAACCGGGGCAGCAACGGTGGCGGTATCGCCCTCCAACCCGGTTCCACCAAGGCGTCGATTCAGAACAGCACGATCGTCGACAATTCGGCCTACTTCGGTCTCGCCTCGGGCGGCGGCATTCTCGTTACGTCCGGCTGCACCCTGACCATAGCCAATACCATCGTCGCGGGCAACTTTTTCGAGCCGACGGTGACCAACGGGACCGGCCTCAACATCGACGGCACGGTGGTCTCGCAGGGTTTTAACTTCTTCGGCACCAACGACTTCACGATCAATGGCTCTACGACGGGCAATATCGTCGGCACCGTTGCCAACCCGATCGACCCGCAACTGAATGTGCTGGGCAATTACGGCGGCAACTCGCTGACCCGGCCTCTACTCCCCGGCAGCCCCTGCCTCGATGCCGGCGACCCGGCCTTCGTGCCGCCTCCGGACACCGATCAGCGCGGTTCGGGCTTCCCCCGGCTCATCGGCCGACTGGATATCGGCGCTCTGGAAGCCGCCCAGTTCAACCTCAGCGTGACTAAAGACGACGGCGGCCTGACGACTGTGGTGCCTGGTCAGGGCATCGTGTACACGATCACCGTGACCAACATCGGGCCCGGGGCGGCCAACGGCGCGAACGTGCAGGATATCCTGAACGCCCAGTTCTCCAACGCGGTCTGGTCGGCCGTGTTTTCGGGCGGAGCGTCCGGGAATTCTTCCGGCACCGGGAGCATCAACGAGATCGTCGACCTGCCCGTCGGCGGGGTCATCATTTACACGCTGGCGGCGACTATTTCACCGGACGCGACCGGCCTGCTTTCTAACACGGCGACGATTCTGCCGCCGAACGGCGGCTCCGATCCGAACGGCGGCGACAACACCGCGACCGACATCAACACGCTGACGCCGGTCGCCGATGTCGGCGTCGTGAAGTTCACCGCGGGCGGGTCGGCTACGCCGGGCCAGCCGATCCGGTACACGATCATCGTGAGCAACGACGGCCCCAGCACTGCCGCAGGAGTCTCCCTGACCGACATCCTCCCCGCCGCCCTGCTCAACGCCAACTGGACCTCGTTCGCGACCGGTGGCGCGACCGGCAACAACGCGTTCGGCACGGGCAACATCCTCGAAACGGTGACCCTGCCGCCGGGTTCTGACATCACCTATCAGATCGACGCGATCGTCTCGCCCGATGCCTCGGCCGGGCAACTGGTAAATACCGTCACGGCAGACCTGCCGCTAACCATCAGCGATCCGGTGCCGGACAACAACACGGCGACCGACAAGACCACTGTCATCGTCGGCAAGCAAGTGGTCGTGGCCGCGCCCGATGCCGGGCAACTCCCATTCGTCAAGCTGTTCAACCCGCTGAGCGGATCGCTCCGCATGACGATCCAGGCGTACGGCATCGGCTTCCGTGGCGGCGTCCGCGTGGCGACAGCCGACTTCAACGGTGACGGCACGCAGGACATCGTAGTCGCCCCCGGGCCGGGCGGCGGGCCGCATATCCGCGTGTTCGACGGGTTGGACGGCACCGTGCTGCAGGAGTTCTTTGCCTACGATGCCGGGTTCCGCGGCGGTGTCTACGTCGCGGCCGCGGACGTCACGGGCGACGGCGTGCCCGACATCATCACGGGCGCCGGCGCGGGCGGCGGCCCTCACGTGCGCGTGTTCAACGGGGCGGACCCGGGACGGGTCGTGGCCGGTCCGATCGGTGACTTCTTCGCCTACGCCGCGAGCTTTACCGGCGGCGTCCGTGTCGCCGCGGCCGACACCAACAAGGACGGCCTCGCCGACATCATCACCGGGGCCGGTCCGGGCGGCGGCCCGCACGTGATCGTGTGGAATGCGGCCAACCGCCAAGCCCGCCTGAGCTTCTTTGCCTACGGGGCGGACTTCCGCGGCGGAGTTTATGTGGCCGCGGCCGACATGAACTTCGACGGCTTCGCCGACGTGATCACCGGCGCGGGTGAGGGCGGCGGCCCGCTGGTCCGCTACTTCGACGGGCGCAACGCCCTTCGGTTCCGCGAGTTCTACGCCTTCCCGCAGACCACGGGCGGCCTCGGCTCCAATGCGCTTTGGTCGTCGGGCGTCCGGGTGTCGACCTTCAGCGACATCACCGGCGACAGCCTCGCCGAGTTGGCCGTCGCACCCGGTTCGGGGCGGGCCCCCACCGTCCGGTTCATCAACGGTGCTTTGACCTCCACCATACGCGAGATCACCGCGTTCGACCCGTCGTTCCTCGGCGGCGTATTCGTTGGCGGTGCATGATTCGGTGAAATGCACGAAGCCGGTCGGGCCTCCGGTTGGATCCGGAAGCCCGACCGGCTTCTTTATTGCATTATCATTGCCGCGATCAGCTACCCTTCTCGATCGCGTTTTTCAGTTGGCGGGCGGCTGCGTTGTTGGGGTGATAAAAGAGCGTATCGTTCAGAGCCTGAAGCGCCCGGGTCTTGTACTGATCGCCGGGGAGGCTGTACAGAAACTGCGCGTATTCGAAGTGCCATTCATGTTTGGTCGGCTCGAGGAGGACCGCTTGCTCGTAGGACGAGCGGGCCGGGTCGACTTCGCCGAGCAGGCGGTAGCACTTGGCCAGCATGTATGAATTGCGGGCGTCGAGGGTGAGGACCTGTTCCTTCAGCAGTGATTTGGTGCGTTCAAGAATGCGCCGTTGGGCGTCGGCCTGATCCGGCCGGACGGAGAGCAGGTCGGCGAGTTCCAGCAAACTGGCAGGATCGCCGGGCAGCAGGCGTTTCATCACCTCGTCGGGGCCGATCCGCGGCAGGGCGGCATTCAGGATGGCTCGCAAGTGCGTCGATCGGCGATCCAGCGAGCGCCTCCAGTAATCGCAGGCCAGGTCGAAACGCCCGGCATCGAATTCCATCTGCCCGGCGTAGTAGAGAAGGTCGGGGTCGTACGGTGCACAGCGGATCGCCCGGGCCCAGTACTTTGCGGCCGGATCCGATTGGGCCATGCGCGGCCCCGGTCCGGGCACATCGACGGCCCATGCCGCGAGGCGGGCGTGCGGTCGGGCCAGCAACGGGCAAAGGTCTCGCCCCGCGATCATCTGCCGCAAGGCGGGCTTGATATAGTTGTCGTACGCCTGTCGGCTTTCACGGTCCGCACCGTGCCCGGCAGGGGTCGCGTTGTCCGGTGATCCTTGTTTGTCGAGGAACGCCCTCCAAGAATCGAGATAGACCTGGCCGAGTTCGGTGCGAAGTTCCGCATCGTCCGGCGATCGATGTATGGCCTGCGTCAGGGCTGCGATGGCGAGGTCCGGATTGGGCGTCTTCCCCTTCAGGGCCTGATAGGCACGCAATCGAAGTGTCTGGGTGGAATCCAGCCGCGAGCCGTGTGCGACCAGGACCACGGCGATGGCCGACAGACCGACGAGTCCGAACACTCCGCCCCAGCCGAAGAGCGACACGTTGGCCGCGTGGTTGGAACGGGAATCGGGCGGCTCAGTCGGGTCGTTGCGGGCCGTGTTGCACAACTGGGCCGCGATCACCGTCGCGAGGATGGTGACGGCCGGTGTGAACATCCCGAAATCGAAGAAGCTGTGTACCGCAACCGCGCCGATCGCCACGAATGCGCCGAACGCGAGACGCGCCGGCGTTCGCGTCTCGTGTTTGGTGATCGCCTTGCGGGCGTACCGTGCGAGGAACCAGACTATGGCGAACGAAGCCAGCAGGCGGAGGATACCGCCTTCGATGAAGGCTTCCAGATAGTCGTTGTGGGCGTGATCGATCTTGTAATCGACGTCCGCTCCGTAATTGCGTTGGCGGTAGACTGGCTCGATGTAGGGCAGGGTGCCGTAGCCGGTTCCAGTAATCGGGTGGGCGAGACCGATGGGCAACATGTTCCGCCACATTTCGAGTCGGCCATCGCTGACGTTGCTCGCGCTGAACACGTTGAGCCGGGATTCGAGCGGTTTGATGCCCACCCAGGCGATCAGCCCGGCCCCGATAACGAGGGGCAGCGCGAGCAGTTCCAGTCGGTTGGCCCGCTTGACCGGTCCGCGAAATACGAACGCGACCACGGCCGCGATCGCCAGAGCGGCCACGCCGCCCCGCGACATGCAGGCTACGAGGCCGGCTGCCATGACGGCAAGGCACACCGTCAGCCAGAGTTGGACGGGTGAATGCAGGATCGAGAGGAACGAGAGCGAGCCTTCATCTTCTTCGGTTTGCTCGACGAGCGCTTGGGCTTTATGAATCCGGCGGGCCCGCTTGTCGTTTTCACTGCGACCTGCCAGCAGGAGCAGGCCGAGCGTCAGGCCGATGCACATGTTGACATAAAACGCGAAGTGGTTGCGGCAGATGAAGGGGCCGAACGCGTCGCCAAGTGTCTTGTACCCGAACACGATGTTATGGGGGCCCGGCGAGCCTGCCGTTCCGGCAAACTGCCAGAGGCCGAACAGCGTAAGCAACACGCCGTTGGCGAGACAGAGCCAGGAAAGCCGTTTGAGAGAAGCCGTGCTGGCGATGTTGCCCCGGATGACGGCAAACAACACGAGGACTGCCAGTATCCGGCCGAGCAGGACTTTGGTCGCGGCGGGGTAATAACTGACGGCGGGCCACCCGGGTGAAGCGGGGGCTGGGTCACCAGCAGCGAGAACCTCGGGCTGAACTGGCAGTAGCTCGGCGCGCAACGATCCGGCCGCTGGTGAGACCGCACTCAGCGTCCAGCTCGGGATCGAAACAATTTGAAGCGTACCAACAACAAAGATCACGAAAAGCGAGAGCGAGATCGGACAGACGATCCAGGTGAACTCCCGGCTAAGGACAGACCTGACGCCCCATAGGACGGCCAGCAGCCCGATGCCGGCTACCAAGCAGTATTCAAAGGTGGGATCGACCGCCCCGAAGCACCAGGGCGATACGCCGACCAGAAATAGAACGATCCCTTCCATGACGATCCGAAGCCAACGATCTGCTTCAGACGTCACGGAAGGGAGCGCAGTATGTCTATCGCTCACGTCAAAATGGGGTTAGACGAGAACGGAACGGGTCAATCTGCCGACCGGGTCTTACAGACGCGGCGAGGGAGGATTGCGAACCGTGTTCTGCCAGGTGCCGAGGAACACTTCGGCCTTGTCGTCGGCAGTGACCTTGGCAGGAGCCGCCAGGTTCTGACCGCCCGCGTTGAATTCCCGGGTATCCGAGACATTCAGGCTGGGGAGTTCGAAGCCGGCCAACAGGTTTCCGCCGAGGAAAGCGACCGCGAGAGCCGGGACCGCGACGACTGCCGCGATCGAGGTCTTCCGCATGATGCTGTTCTTCGCCATGGTTGCAAACCTCTGATTGATTGCGAATCTTCTAGCCCGGCTTCCTACCGTGATTTCCTTATGTTGCCTGATCTTACTCTGGTTTCAAGAGCAATGGAAGCTTTTTTTTCCAATCAGGACGATTTTTCCCAGATTCTCCGGTCATCGTGCTACTCAACAAGCTTGGCGATCACTGATTTCTGAAGGCAGGGCTTGATCTCGTCCCAATGGGTGTAATAGCCGTTCTTGCCATCCGTTCCACTGCAAATGCCTACCAAATAACCGTTTGTGTCGAACAATGGTCCGCCGGATCGGCCCGGAACCGGGATGGATCCCGTTTGCCACTTGATGAAGCCCTCGCTCGACCCTGGGCGGTGGACCCGGAGGCGGGTGCCTCGATCAATTGCGAAAGTCGGTCGCGTCCCGCCACCGCAGCCGACGGACATTACCGGCGTGTCTTTCGCTGCCAAAGTCGCGGTTTTCGGCGGGAATTTGGCGATTTCGCCCGCTTCGGGTTCGACGAGTCGAATCAATGCGAGGTCGACCTGGGCCCACCGATCGATGACGCGGGCTCCGCGGAGGTTGGCCGACGGAATGGGCCAGGATTTGGGGGTATAGGCATCGAGGTCCACGGTCTGGCAGCCGTCAATCACGTGCTCGGCTGTCAGATAGTAGACCACATCGCCGATCTTACCGACGCGAACTGCCGTTCCTTCGCCGCCCTTGCTATTGGTCAGGCGCATCGTCGTTGACAGCGCGGATTCCTGTCTGGCCCGGGGAAAGTTCGCGTCTTCGAGCCAGGGAGGCGAGCCGACGGCCGCCAGGGTCAGCAGGAATACGGACATGGTTCAGGTCCCGCTCGGGATATCCAGCCTCATCCCGATGTTGAAGTCACGAAAGCCGAGCTGCTGGTAAAAGGGGCTCAGCTCGGAAAAGCAGTGCAGGATCACTTTGTAGCAGCCGCGGGCCCGGGCTATTTCCACGGCGTGTTTCACGAGGGCTGTGCCGATTCCCCTGCGTTGAAAGTCCGGCACGACGGCGACATCTTCAATGTGCCCGACCCGTCCGCCCGAGTGAATGTACTTCTGATCGATCAGCAGGCTGGTCGTGCCGACGATTCGATCCCCTTTATGAGCTACAAACGTGAGCTGATTCGAAGGAGTCCGATCGAATAGATCCGTAGCCGTCCGGGCGTCGAGTTCCACCGTTGTCAGTGCGGCCAGAGCTTCGAGGAAGCCGTTTTCGATGTCCTCGCGCCGGAGTTCGCGAAACGCGATGCCGGCCATGGTTTCTGAGTGATAGCCCACGATGTTGTTCGGCCGAGGTTTGGCTTTTCGGATCGAGTGTGGTGCGTTCATGTCGGTGCCTCCCTGCACGTCTGGCGGCCGGGATCGCGCGTGCGACCGGCCCAATGAATGGTAACGGATGCGGGAATGGCTGCCCAGTCGAAGGGCGACTTGAGGAAAACTGGGTCGAATCGGGGTTTTGGGCGCCGTTCGTGCCTGCGGAATCGATACACATGGCAAATTTGGTTCAACCCGGAAGGACCATTGGGCCGATGTGAGAGGGCCGGGCAAACTGCACCCAGCCCGGCCGTACGCCGTCCGGGGGGAGGCGCTGGAAGATATGAAACGCTGGCCGCTAGCCGTGTTGGCCGCTGTGCCCTTGTTGGGGGCGGGATGCGGGTTCGCGCAGAACATCCGCCGCAACGTGGCGATCTCGCCGCTGTATGCGGGGACAGACCGCGCCGAGCATCACCGCCACATGAAGATGGCCCGCGAAGCCTATCGGAACATGGCCCTCGCCTATCCGGATCAGGAGTTCTCCTGCGATTACCGCGAAGGCTTCGTCGATGGCTTCACGGATTACCTTTACAACGGGGGCGTCGGCGAGCCGCCGCCAGTCCCGCCGCCGCAGTATCGCTTCTTCGGCTCCATCAATGCCGAGGGGCTTCAGGGGATGGAAGACTGGAAAAACGGCTTCCGCCACGGTGCGGCGACTGCCCGGGCCAGCAAACTGCGTGATTTCGTGACGCTTCCCGTGTTCTGGGGTCCGAAATTCTCGTCCGATGGCCCGGCACCCCGGCAACCCGACCCGCCGGAGTTGTTGAAGGCTCCGAAGGCTAATGACACTAAAGACAAGCCGCCGGCCGCCCGGCCGCTGTCCGACACCCCGCCCGAGCCTGTACGACCCAAGTGATCGACTGATAGGCACCGCGCTCGACTGCTGTCCCACGGATGGAAACGGCCATGCGATCGTTCCAGTTGCTTCGACGAATCCTGGTGCCCGCCGTCGCCCTGCTGGGCGGTGTCGGCTGCGCCTCGTTCTCGAATCCGACCACCTATCAGTCGGTGCCGGTCCGGCGTCTGCCCGACGAGTTGCTGGGCAAGCCCCGGGAAGAGCAACTCGACGTCCCGCAACCGATGCTCCGGCAAAAGGCGCCGAAGGAACATGTCATCGATGTTGGGGACACGCTGGGTATTGTGGCCGAGCGCATTCTGGGTGATGTCAATCAGGCGCCGCCGATCAACATCCCGGCACAAGGCTCACTCAATACCAACATCGGCCTTGGATATCCGATCCCGGTCCTGGAAGACGGTAAGATCAGTCTGCCTCTGATCGAACCCGTGCTCGTCAAGGGGCTCACTCTCCGCGAAGCGCAGGAAGCGATCAAAAAGGCGTACCTGGATGCCCAGATCGTTCGGGCCGAGCAGATCAGCAAGATCCTGGTTACCTTGTACCGGCCGCGACAGTACCGCGTGCTCGTCGTCCGGCAGGACTCCGGCGGCACGGGTCAGACGTATTCGTACGGCCAGAATCTTCAGTTCACGACGAAGCGCGGCTCGGGCTTTGTGCTCGAACTGCCTGCCTACGAAAACGACGTGCTGACCGCACTGACGCGATCCGGTGGCCTACCGGGTAACGACGCGAAAAACGAGGTGCTGATCCAGCGTGGCGTCGCCGACGTCGAACTCGAAAAGATGCCGAGCGGGCCGGTCCCGGGCATTCGCACGAGCCGGATCCCGCTCCGCCTCCGGCCGGGCGAGCCGATCCCGTTCAAGGCGGACGAGGTTATCCTCAATAACGGCGACATCGTGTACATCCAGTCGCGCGATACCGAGGTCTTCTACACGGCCGGCCTGATTCCGCCGGGCGAATACCCGATCCCGCGTGATTACGACCTCGACGTACTCGAGGCGATCGCCCAGGTCCGCGGCCCAATGGCCAACGGCGGTATCAACTTCAACAACCTCGCGGGTAACATCGTGTCGGCCGGCGTGGGCAACCCGTCGCCCAGCCAGGTCACCGTCATCCGCAAATGCCCGGGCAACCGCCAGATATCCATACGTGTCGACCTGAACAAGGCGATGCAGGACCCGCGGGAACGCATCCTCGTCCAGTCAGGCGACGTGCTGATCCTGCAGGAGACCCTGGGCGAATCGCTCACGCGATACCTGACGAGTTCGATCCGGTCGACGTTCATCGGAACTTATAGCTCGGGTCGCGGTGCGATCGGTGCGGCCCAGATCAACTCGCCGTGATCTGACGGGTGGTATTGAAAAGAAGAAGGCCCGGCGGAATCAAACGCCGGACCTTCTTC
>JAIBBI010000248.1 GCA_019694755.1 Gemmataceae bacterium | reverse complement strand
GATCGCGGGGCTTCAGCCCGGTCGCCCGATCCGCGCGAAGACTGCCCCCCAATCGGCCGCGCCGTCCACGACGTCAAACGCGATGTCGACCGCCAGGATCGGCAGCGGCGTCGGCCCGGCCGGAAACTTCACCAGGTCTTTCAGGGTACACACGAGCGCTTCGGCGTGAGTGGCTTCCGCCTCGGCGAGGAGCGACTGTCGATCGGCCTCGGTGTAGTGGTGATGGTCGTTGAAGGCCGTCACGGAATGCGATGCCAGCGCGACGCCAACGCGTTCGAGCGTCGACTGGAATGCGGCCGGGTTGCCGATTCCGCAGAACGCCACGACACGCCGGCCTCGCCATTCAACTGCGGATTCGATGGATCCAGCCTGGGTGCGCAGGCCATGTGGGATGAAGCGGCTGACGATGTGGGGCGCCTTCGTGAACCTGGCAATCGTCTGGTGGAGATGCTCCCGTTCATGTGCCGTCACGAGATCGGCCCGGGAAATGATGATGAGATCGGCGCGGGCCAGCCCGGCCATCGATTCGCGGAGCAGCCCCCGCGGCAACTGGTGCCCGTAGCCCCAGGGGTTCGTGGCGTCGATTACAACCAGGTCGAGGTCGCGTTTCAGCCGGCGGTGCTGGAAGCCGTCGTCAAGCACGATGACGTCTGCTCCAACCGCAACCAGTTCCTTCGCGGCCTGAATCCTGTCCCGGTTTTGAATGTGGGGAACCCCGGGGCACAACAGATCGAGCACTCGCTTCTCGTCGTTACCGGCCCCGTCCATCGACCGATACCCGCGACTCGCGATCCCGGGCTTCCAGCCATGCTGCCTGAGGTAATTGACGACCTCTGCAACAACCGGTGTTTTCCCCGTCCCGCCGGTCGTGATGTTGCCGACGCTGACCACCGGCACTCCCGCGGAGTGCTGTCGCTTGAGACCTGCAGAAAACAGGGTGTTTCGCAGCCACGTCCCCGCGGCGTAGATGGGTTCCCACAGACTGAGCCCCGCGCGGACCGCATGGGCTCGCCAGTCGCGCCGGCGTCCCGAGATAACGTCGAGAAACGCCGACTCAGACGACATGGATTTCTCCCTCTCCCGCCATGTGCCACCACCTGAAACTGAACCGGTTGTGGGTGAGTGGCGCTGACGAGTCGCTTGCGATGCGACCCTGTATACGCAGTCTCCCACATCGGCCGATTCGGCCGCTCCAACCCCCATTTGGTGCAGGAAAAATCGTCAAAGTCGGCATGATCGGTTCATCTTACCGGGCCGCGGCATCCGAAACTGATAACGAGTCCCCACGGTGCGCGGCTGCGCCAGCATTGCCTCTGCACCATTGCTGACTCACCGCGGGATGGAACTCGAAAGCGGTTAGCACGGACGGTTGGAGGAATTTGCCATGCGACGGACGGCCTGGATTCTCGCAGCTCTCGGTCTCGCGGGAAGCACGCTGCACGGTTACGCCCAGGAACCCGCACGGACGAGTGTTCCTGTCAGGCGGGCCCCGGCCAAGGCCGCGGCGGCCGATTCGTCCAGCGAATTCTACAACGATCTCTTCGGCGCCCCCCAGCTCGATGAGCCTAGCTCCGAAGCGCGGCCTAAGGTGAAGGCCCTCGCCGGATCCATGGACTCGTCGCAGTCCATCAACGAACTGCTCACGACGCGCGATGGCGCCCCGTCGCCCTCCGCCGCCAACGATGCCTTCCCGACCCGCCGCACTCCCCGGCCGGCTGGACCATCATCGAATTCGGTCTCCGCAGCGGCCCTGTTCGAGGCGTCCGATCGTCCGACAGGTGTGAAACGGACGGCGAGCGGATCCACGTTCAAGGCCGACGCCCCGACGGCCGTTCCCGATGCCGGCGAGGTCGTTCCCGTCGCTGGAACCGGCAAGTCGGTCTCGACCTCGCTGACGAACCGCAATCAGCGAATCGAACCATCCAAACACACGGCCGCGCCGACCGACGTCGATCAGCACCTGCTGATGATTGGAGAGCTTCCAGTCGATCCCAAGGCGCCGGCGGCGCCTCCGAGGTCGTCGGGAGGAACGTCTGCCGGCGAGCTGCCGGAACTCGATTTCTCGACCGCAGCCGAGGACGCCGAAGCCGAAGCGAAGGCGCTGTTCGATCAGCCCAAAGCGCCGGTCGCTGCGCCCGCCGTCCGTAAGCGTGCGGAAGGCGCCGCTCCGAAGTTCAATCCCAACGAGCCCGCGCCGAACTGGGACGATGAACCGGGCGACGCTGAACTGCTCGATAATCCGTTTGCGAAGTTTGTTCCGGGCTCGAAGGATCAGCCGGCGATCGATGAATCTCCCGCGGCCGATCCGTTCGCGTCGCCCCCCGTCGAAAAGCCGGCGCTCGAGAGGCCGGCTGTCGACAAGCGGGCGGCCGTTCCTCCGCAGCGCAAGAAGTCGCCGCCGCTCGAAGACGAGCCGGTTTTTGAGGAACCTGCCGCCCCGGCCAAGCGTCCGCTGCGGAATCCCTCCACGAACCCGCTGCTGCCGCCGGAACAGAAGGGAACGCTCACGATCCCGTCCGTGCGGCGTCCGATTGTCGAAGAACCGGCGGCCGAACTGGAACTGCCTGAGCCGGCAGCGCCCATGGCCGAGCCAATTGCTCCGGTCGTTGAACCGCAGGCCGAGCCGGCCTACGAACCGCCGGTCAAAATGCCGGTCCGCACCGTCCGCACCGCGCCGCAGCGCACGCCAGCCCCGGCGATGCTCGAACACGCGGCCGCAGCTCCGTCGCATGCTCCTGCTGCTGCTCCGCGTCAGGAATACATCAGCTCGGCGTCCGACAAATCGAGCAACACCGGCGTGACGGCCGAGTGGGTCAAGAAGTCGGAAATCGCGATCGGGCAGGAATGCCTCTGTGAACTCGTTGTGAAGAACCGGACGGACCTTGCCGTCGGCGATGTCGAAGTCGAAGCCTACTTCCCGGCCAACGTTCAGCTTGTCGGAACCACCCCGTCCCCGGTGCGCGGCCAGTCGTCGCTCATCTGGAAATTTGAATCGCTGAACCCCGGCGAAGCCCAGACCATCGCCATCCGCATGGTTCCCCGCGAGCGCGGCAACATCGCCACTCAGGCGTATGTCCGCTTCTCGAATGCCGCCTCCGGATCGTTCAACGTCGCCGAGCCAATGCTGGCCGTCGAACTGGCCGGACCGCACGAGGTGATGATCGGCGAGACCGCCTCGCACACCGTCACCATCCGCAATCCCGGCACCGGGACGGCCGCCAACGTGAAGGTCGAAGCCCGCATTCCACAGGGATTGGAACACTCCCGCGGTAGCCGGCTGATGCTCGACCTGGGTTCGCTGAACCCTGGCGAATCGAGGCCCGTGCGGCTCGCGCTGGCTGCCGTCAGCGGCGGTCGCCACGTGATCGAAGTCAAAGCCCATGCGGACGGCGACATCATTCAGGCCGCCGCTTCGGAAGTGATGGTCGTCGCCCCCCGACTCAAGGCCGATATCCAGGGCCCCGGCCTGCGTTACCTCGGCCGCCGTGCCGTCTACACGCTGTCGGTGACGAACGACGGCTCGGCCAACACCGAGAACGTCCGGGTGATGCACAAGATTCCGGAAGGCTTCGAGTACGTCTCCAGCGACAAGGGAGCCACCTACTCCGCCGCCAACCGCATGCTCAGCTGGTACGTCGGTACGATGAATACCGGCGAAACGGCCCAGGCTCATGTGACGCTGGAAGCCAAGACCCTCGGCGCCGCGACGCACTTCATCCGCGCCACCTCAGAGCATGGGGTGGTCGCTGATGCCCAGGTGACGACGCAGGTCGAAGGCACTCCGTCGCTCGTCGTGGAGATCGCCGACCTCGATGATCCGGTCGAAACCGGCGTCGAAACCGGCTACGAGATCCGCGTGAAGAACCAGGGCTCAGCCCCAGCCGAGCGGGTGGCTCTCACCTGTGAACTTCCGATGGGTTGCCGATTTATCTCGGCAGCGGGCGCTGTCAGTCACGCGGCCCGCGGCCAGATGGTCGAATTCCGCCCGGTTGGACGCATCGCTCCCGGTGAAACGGTGAAGTACCAGGTCATGATGCGTGGAGACGTCGCGGGCAATCTCCGGTTCCGCACGCATCTGACCAGCGACTCGATTACCGACCCGCTGTCTTCGGAAGAGCTGACAAAGTTCTACGAATAAATCGGATCCTCAGCCCAACGGACAACGAC
>JAIBBI010000247.1 GCA_019694755.1 Gemmataceae bacterium | reverse complement strand
CGCGGTCGTGTACGGGCTCGTCGCCCCGGTGACGTCGGTCCACGGACCATTCACCGTCGCGGCCGACTGGAGGGTCGAACCGGCGGAGTAGGTGACCGTCACGTTGCTGCCCGAGGCCGCGATGCTGACCGTCGGCTTGGCGACGACCGTGGCCTTCTCGAACGCCTTGAGCGCCTTCGGGCTCGCGGTGTCGTTGAGGAGCACCTTGGTGCCGTCGGTGGCCACGCTGAACCACTCGACGTTCGCGCCGCCGCCACCTTCCTGCCAGAGGCAGCGCATCGGGTACACGCCGGCCTTCGGCACGATGAAGGTGAAGATCGTGTCGGACGAACCACGGCCGTTGCCGTTGAACTCGCCGAGCATCGGGGCGGTCTCGCGGCCCACCCGCATGCGCAGGCCGGTAAGGTTCGCCTTCAGGGTGTCACCGACGTTCTGCGGGATCATGAACGACGGGACCGTGATGGACGGATCGTCGCCGCCCATGAGGATCGGATAGTCACTGCGGTTGTTCACGATCAGGACCGCGACGGCCCCGGCGGCCTGGGCGCGCTTGATCTTGTCGATGAACGTGCACGTGCCGCGATCGATGATCGCGATCTTGCCCGCGAGCGCGGAGGCGTTGGTCAGGTCGGCGCAGGCGTCGGCCGGGGCCGTCATCAGCGCGTCGGTGACGATCTCGGTGGCCGGCAGCGGACCACCCAGCGCGGCGTTGAGGTCGCGGACCGAGAGGGCAGCCGGGACCTGTCCGGCGGCGGCGGCCGGAGCGAGAACGGTGACGGGGGCGGAGCCGACGCCGGTGGCGGCGGTGACGCGGAAGCCGTCATCGCTGTTCACGCCCATCATGTACGCACCCGCGGTCGGGAATTCGACGTAGGTGAGGAACTCACCGACGATGTTGTCGCGCGCGGCGGCGGGGTCGCCCTTGCCCGGGATGCCGGGGATCTTCTTGTCCGGCACGAAGTTGCCGTTCGATTCGAGGCCGTCGCCGGCGTCGTTCGGCTGGTTGTAATTGATCGTCCCGCTCTCGAGGTAATAGCCATCGGCGCCGAAGCCGGTGAGGTCGGCGCTGTTGGGGGCGACCTTGCCGGTGAGCACGCCCTCGGCCCACTCGATGTTGTTCGCCTGGCGCAGCGTCGTGTCGGTGGCGCCGGCCGGGATGTCGAGCTGGTAGATCTTCACGCGGAAGCCCGCGGTGTTGCCCGAGCCCGGATCGCCGGCGATGTCACTCGGCAGCGTCACCGAGTACGGCGCGGTGGTGAAGCTCCAGGTGCGGGTCACGGCCTTGCCCGACGCCGTGTAGGAGAGCGCCAGCTGATGCTGGCTGCTGCTCGGAAGCACCGTCGTGACCGGCGCCTTGACCGTCAGTTGGGTGCCCGACGAGGTCTTCGAGACCGTCAGCGGCGAGCCGTCGAGGGTCACCTGGAGGGTGGCCTGGTCGATCGAACCGGCGTCGCCGAACGCGATCGCCACTTCCGGCTGCGGATGCACGCCCGTGGCGCCGACGCCCGGATACACGCTGGTGACATAGGGCTGCGTCGCCACCGTCGCGACGCGGTACGCCTTGAGCGCGCCCGCGGTCGCCGTGTCGTTCAGGAGCACGTGCTTGCCATCGGCCTGCACCGAGTACCATTCGACCCCGGCGCCACCGTCGCCGTTCTCCCACACCATGCGCATGGGATACACGCCGGCATCCTTCACCTCGACCCAGAATTCGGTCCCGGGATCCATCCCGCGGCCACCGTCATACTGGCCGAGGCGGACGGCGAACATGTCGCGCGGATTGAGCTCGGACTGGAGCCGGAATCCGTCGTCGCTGCGGACGCCGAGGCGATAGAACCCGGCGGACGGGAACTGCACGAAGGTGAGAATCTCCATCGCGGAGTTGTTCTCGTTGGCGAGTTGCGAACCGTCGGTCCCCAGACCCGGCATCCCGAGCGTATCGAGTCCGACGGTGTCAGCGAACTCGCCGGCGCCGCCGCTGTTGCCGAGGTTCAGGGTGCCGTCGACGTTGACGAAGCCCTGCGCATCCGCGCCGATGGAGGCGAGGTCGATGCCATTGGCGCCCTGGCCGCCGGCGAGCTGGCTCTCGGCCCGGGCGATGGTGTTCTCGAGGATGGTCGTCGTCTGCTGCACCTGGTGCGGCCGGATGCGGAACCCGGCCTTCGTGGTGTCCGCGGAGGTCGCCTTCATCGCGGCGACCAGCGTGCCGTAGACCTCGGTCGTGAAGGACCGCGTCTCGGTGTAGGACTTGTTCGCGTCGGCGTAGGTGGCCTCGACCGAATGGGTCGTCCCGGACGGGAACGGCGTCGCCGGCGTGTAGGTCGCCTTGGTGACCGAACCCGTCTTCGAGACCGTCGCGGTCACGCTCGCTCCGTCGACCTTGAGCTTCACCGAGGAGGGCACCACCTCGCTGCCCGGCGCATCATCGATGACCACCGTCACCGCCGTCGGGGTGTGCTCGACTCCGGAGACGATTGCGGTCGAAGCCGGGATCGTGGTGATCCGGATGTTGTCGACGTGGTTGTTCTGGTTCGCACCGCCGGTACGGCCCATGAAGACGATGCGGCCGCGGCTGGGCGCGAAGGTCGTCTGGTACTTGTCGAGAATGGTCGCGGCCTTCCACTTCACCGTGAGCAAGCCGGCGGCATCGAGATCAACCTCGAGCTGCTTCCAGCACAGTTCGTCCACCGCGCCGGCGAGATCGGCGTTGTAAGGGCCGGTCTGCAAGCTGGTCGGATCGTCGCAGGCGCCGTTGCGGGTCGGCATGGCGACGCGGGTCAGCGTCTTGTTGTCCATGCGAACGATCAGGCCTTCGATGTCGGCCGAGTCCGGCAGGGTGTTGCCCGACCACGTGTCGAAGTCGACGGCGATACCCGTCTTCGTGCCGAATTCATGCGCCCCCGCGGAATCCGCGTAACCGTCGGGCGTCTGGCCGGCATCCGCCTTGACGATGATTGGATCGTTCTGGCGCGCGAAGTTGACGCTGAACCCGTCCGCCGGCCGACCGTCGTTGCCGGTCGGATTGCCGATGCGCAGGTCGACCTTGAAGTTGAATCCCTTCACGACCAGACCGTTGTCGAAGTCGTCGAAAACGATGATCCCACCCTGGCTGTTGATCGCGTCGGTGATGACGAGATAGCCGCCGGACGCGGGATTGCCCCCCTCGGAACGCCATTCGGCATTCCCATAGGTGTTGAGGACCCCGCTCGGGTCCGAGTTGAAGTCGAACAGCTTGTCGGTCACGGCTTGCGCCGTCGGAGCCCCGACCAGCGCCGCGACCGCGCCGGCCCAAGCCAGCCACTGCCGCATTCGTGGATTCGGTTGCATACTCTGGGTACTGCTTCTGCGGTACTACGTTGAGGGACGCCTCGCCCGATCCGGCTCGAAACGACGGGCCGGACCTTCTCCGCCGACGATCGACGGAAGCGGTTGGCCGTTGGGTAGCCGGCCCGCCGATTCCATCGCCCCACCCGTCGATCGGGGACTTCGCGTTCCAGTTGAACCGGGATGATATGCCGAAAATCCCGTCGCACGACAACGCGATATTATGTCCGCTTGTCAGCAAACCCGTTATTGAACGCACGAAACTAATGGTGATTAACCGGCGGTTCCGCGCACGGAGTTGCCATTCCCGGTCCCGCGGCCGCCCAGCACCCGGAATCGACCCCGAAAAGACGAAGGACCGGGCCGAAGCCCGGTCCTCGTGTCGGCCCCTCCTGCGGAGCCGGAATCTCATCCACGCCCGCTCAGCGGCGGGCGCGGTAATACACCGCCGGCTGCGACGCCGCGGCGGTATGGGGACTCGTCGCTCCCGCGACGTCGGTGAACGGACCGTTCACGGCGGGTGCCGACTGGAGCGTCGAACCGGCCGAGAAGGTGATGGTCACGTTGCTGCCCGATCGGGCGATCGAGAGCGTCGGCGGCCCGCCGCCGCCGGTGCGCGCCCGGTACGATTTCAAGGCGCCGGCGGTGGCCGAGTCGTTGAGCAGCACCTTGGTGCCGCCGTCCGCGGACACGGAGAAGAACTCCACGTTCGCGCCGCCGCCGCCTTCCTGCCAGACGAGGCGGAGCGGGTAGACACCGGGCTGCGCGACATTGACGGCGAAGACCGAGTCGGTCGCGCCACGGCCGTAGTTGTACCGGGCCAGCCAGGTGGCGGGCTCGGGCGTGAGGTTG
>JAIBBI010000086.1 GCA_019694755.1 Gemmataceae bacterium | reverse complement strand
TGAGTTCCTGATTGTCGCGGGCCATTTCCTTGAGCTGGTCGGCCGCCTGGCCCATCGCCTTTTCCGCGCCTTTGAGGTCGCCCGACTTCACGCACTGCTGGCACTCGCCCATCTTCTCCGCGAGTTTCTTCAAGTCCTTCAGGTTCTCGTTTTCCTTCTTCAATTGGGCCAGTTCACGCTCGAGCGCCTCGGGGTCGAGCTTGCCGTCCTGCCCGAGCTTTTTCAGAAGCTCTTCCTTCTGCTTCTGCTGGGCGAGGGCCGACATCTTCTTCTCGAGTTGCTTCATCTGCTGGCCGAGCTGTTCTTTTTCCTTCTCGGACAGCTCGTTCTTCGCGATCCGCTTGGTCAGCTTCTCGAGTTCCTCCCGGCCTTTGTCCATGTCGCCCTCGCTCAGGGCCTTCATGAAGTCCTTGGCCGGGCCGTCGTTGGCGGAGTTCGATGGCAGCAACTGATCCTTCATCTGAAGCTGCTGCTGGAGCATCTTCGCCTTCTCGCTGCGCTGGCGTTCGAGCTTCTTGATCTCGTCTTCCAGCGGCGTCATGTCTTTGACGCGCTCGCGCAATTGCTGGGTGTTCTCGCGAGGCTGCCTGGCGATCTCCTCCAGTTTCGCTTCGAGTTGCTTCAGTTCCTCGCTCTTGGGCCGGTTCTGCTCGACCACCGGGTCCCGCTTCGGCTTCGTTAGGGCTTCGAGCTTCTTGTCGATCTCCGTCTTGTCGGCCAGAGCGAGCGGCTTCGATTCGGTCGTGCCCTGGGCCACCGGCAGGGCAGGGTCGTAAAAGAGGGCGACCAGCGCGAGCGCGGCCGCCGACGACGGCACGAGCCACGCCGTGCGATCCATCCGGACCGGGAACCGGTCGCGGACGCGGAGACTCTTCACGCGGTCGTGGGTGTCGTTGAGCACGGCCACGCCGGCGGGGGTGGCAGCATCGGTCGGCGACAGGGCGAGGCTGGTGGTGACGCGTTCGCCGAGTTGGAATTCGGAATCGAGCCACAGGGCCGACTTGGCCGTCGTCGGTCGGCGGAGCAGGGCCCGGGCGACGGCATAGACCCCGCCCAGTGCGAGCGCGCCGCCGAGGACGGCGCGGTTGGTAAATGTCGGGAGGTCTTTCGAGACGAACGGAGAGGCGAGCAGCCAGCCGGTGGTCGCGAGCAGCCCGCCAGTTACACCGACGGCGAGGCCGCGGACGAGTTCCTGGGCGATCATTCGCCGCCGGACCCGGCCAACCTGTCGCTCGATGTCCCGTTGAATGTTGTTCGACATGTGCGCACCCCGGCTGTCGTGGGGAAACAGGCCTGACACCATACTATTCGCCGTACCTGCTCGGCCACAACCGAAAAAAGTGGGATTCGAGAGGGTATTTCGGCGCGGCCCGGCTGTCGGGTTGCTCAGGACCGGCCGGTCCGGTACTATGCCAGTTTCGTCCCGATTCCGGACGGACGCCCTCCGTCGGCATGGAACGCACACGATGGCCAACCCGCGGAAGCCGAGCGCAGCACCGGCGTTCGACCCCACGAATCCCCTGATTATCCAGAGCGATCGATCGATTCTCGTCGAGGTGGATAACCCCAAATATGCCGCCGCCCGCGACGCCCTGGCGCCGTTCGCTGAGCTGGAGAAAAGCCCCGAACATATTCACACGTATAGGATTACGCCGCTTTCGCTGTGGAATGCCGCGGCCGCCGGCCTGACCGCCCGGGACATGCTCGACGCCTTGGGGCGGTTCAGCAAGTTTCCCGTGCCGGCCAACCTCGCTCCGGATATTGAGGAACTAGTTTCCCGGTACGGCCGGCTGAAACTCGAGCGCGACGGCGAGTTCATGAAGCTGGTCAGCCAGGACCTGCCGCTCGTCGAGGAGCTCGTCCGGCAACCCAAACTGCGCATTTACCTGGGCGAGCGGACCGGCCCCACGGAATTCCGGATCGACCCGGCTTTTCGAGGAGTGCTCAAGCAGGCCCTGCTCGTCGTCGGCTACCCGGTCGAAGACCTGGCCGGGTACACCGAGGGGGCGGCCCTCGACATCCACCTGCGAAAGATCTGCCGCAGCGGCCTGCCGTTCAACGTTCGCGATTACCAGCGTGACTCCGCCGACGTGTTCTTCGCCGGCGGCGACGTCCGCGGTGGCTCGGGCGTCATCGTGCTGCCGTGCGGCGCGGGAAAGACCATCGTCGGCCTGGCCGCCATGGCCCTGTGCCAGCGCAACACCCTGGTGCTGACGACGGGCATCACGGCCGTGAAGCAGTGGCGGCGCGAGATTCTCGACAAGACGGAGCTGACGGAAGATCAGGTCGCGGAGTACACGGGCGAGAACAAGGACATCGCGCCCGTCACGCTGGCTACCTATCAGATCCTGACCTATCGGCCTGAGAAGAGCGAAGAGTTCCCGCATTTCAAACTGTTCGACGAGCGCGACTGGGGCCTGATCGTGTACGACGAAGTCCACCTGCTGCCCGCGCCGGTGTTCCGCGTGACCGCGAACATCCAGGCCCGCCGGCGGCTGGGGCTGACGGCCACGCTGGTCCGCGAAGACGGTCGCGAGGGCGACGTCTTCAGCCTTATCGGGCCGAAGAAGTACGACGTGCCCTGGCGGGAGCTCGAGACGAAAGGCTGGATCGCGGAGGCCAACTGCACCGAAGTCCGGATCGCGCTGGCCGACGAAGACCGCATGGAATACGCCGTGGCCGAATGGCGGAACAAGTACCGCATCGCCAGCGAGAACCCGGCCAAGGACGACGTCGTCGGCCGGCTGCTCCAGCGGTATGCCGGCGAGCGGGTCCTGATCATCGGCCAATACTTGAAACAACTCCGCCGGCTGGCCAAGCGGTTCGACCTGCCACTGATTACCGGAGCGACGCCCACGAGCGAGCGCGAGGAGCTTTACAACAAGTTCCGCTCGGGCGAAGTCCGGCACCTGATCCTGTCGAAGGTCGGCAACTTCGCAATCGACCTGCCCGACGCCAACGTCCTGATCCAGGTGTCCGGCACATTCGGCTCCCGGCAGGAGGAGGCTCAGCGGCTCGGGCGTATCCTCCGGCCCAAAGGGCACCAGGAAATCGCCCACTTCTACACGCTGGTCACGCGCGACACGCGGGAGCTGGACTTCGCCCACCACCGGCAGATGTTTCTGACGGAGCAGGGCTACGCCTACCAGATCCTCGACGGCAGCGAAGTGATGGGCGTGTTGAAGGAAACCGCGTAGGCGACACGGAGGACACTCGTTGTCTATTGATGCCAATGCCCGGGTCCGGCTGCCGGTGAAGCTTCACCGGCGCGTCGTGGTCGTGGTTACGGAGGACGCCATGCTGGCCGAGGAACTGCTGGCCCGCAAGAAGCTGGCTCAGGAAGTAGCCGGGCGGCTCGGCGACCGGACGCTGCTAATCCGCCCCGGGCGGGTCGAGGCCGTTGTCGAAGAACTCAAGCGCATGGGGCAGACCCCGCGGGTGTCCGCCTGAACGCCCCACTTTCCATGACACCGACAGATTCCCCCACGACGACCGACTGGACTGCCCGGACCGCGGAGGTCCTCGGGTTGTATCGTGAGGGGCTGTTGCGCGCGGTCGCCGCGAAGCTCGTGCGCCCGCGATCTCAGTACGACGCGGACGTGCTCCGCGATCGCATGATGTCCGCGCTCGAAGACCCGGTGGGCCTCGACCGGACGCTCAAACCCGTCTCGCCAGCCGCCCGGCAACTGCTCCGGCTCATCGACATTTCCGGCCAGCCGCGTTGGACCGTCCAGGCATTTGCCGACATCCTGCCGATCCTGGGGCATACCGGCGGATTGGCCCCGGTGATCGAGTTGCTCGAGTGCGGGCTGCTCTTCCCCGACCTCGTCTCGGGCCTGCCCGTCGAGTCGTTTCCGGCGTGGATCGAGCAGGCGACCTTCGACGCGCTGGCCGTGTTCACCGTACCGTTCGTGGCGGCGCGGTGCCGGGCCGAGCCGTTCGACCTCGGATTGCCTGCGGGCGAAAAAACGAAGCACACGCCGGTCGAGACCGACGGACTGGAATGGCTTCTGCGGTCGACGATTGTCTGGCAACTCGTTCGCAGCGGCCCGCTACGGCGGACGCAGACCGGCGGGCTGTTCAAGCGCGATCAGGAGCGGCTCCGCGGGCATGCCGTTCTCGCGACTGCCCCGGCCGATGCACTGGTCGAGTTGCCCGATCCCGCACTCCTCGCCGTTGAACTGGCCCGCGGCGTCGGCGTCGTCGTCGCCCGGGGCGACGAGTGGCTGGCCAGTGAGCTCCCCGAAAGCTGGGGCGGCGGCCTGGGAGCCGCGCTGGCCCAGTACTGGACCGCGCTTAATTCGTCGGCCTCGTGGAACCCCGACCGCGGCTACGACCCCGAGGTGCTTGGGCGGAAGTGGCGGCCCGCGCTCGGCATGGCGCTGGCCGTTGCCCTCGTCGATACGACGCCGAACAACTGGCTCGATCCGAATGCACTGGCCGAGTGGATTGCCGGTCGGCAGCCCGATGCGGCCCGGGAAATCCCCGACCTGGCCGGCTGGTGCTCGACCTGGCTGCTCGGCGTGTTGCACCCGCTGCGAATCGTCGAATCCGCGAAATCGGCCGACGGCTGGCGAGTCCGCCTTTCCGCGATCGGGCGTGCAATCCTCGGCGGGGCGATCCCGGAGACGCCCGCGCCGCCGATCACTCAAACCCTGTTGGTCCAGCCGAATCTCGAAGTCATCGTCTACCGCCAGGGGCTTACGCCCGCGCTCTTGTCGATGTTATCTCGGTTCGCCGAATGGAAGACGGTCGGCCTCGCGGGCACCCTGACTCTGACGCCCGAGTCGGTGTACCGCGGACTCGAATCCGGGCTCAGCCTTGTCGAGGTGCAGCGGACTCTGGAGCGGCACGCGACCCGACCGCTCTCCGAGAGCGTCATCGAGACGCTGCGAAGCTGGGCCTCGAAGCGCGAGCGGGTGCAGGTGTATCCGCAGGCGGTGCTTCTGGAGTTCCGTACGCCGGCCGACCTCGATGCAGCGCTGCGGCAGGGGACGGTGGAGCAGAAACTGACGGACCGGATCGGGATCGTCAGCTCGGAAAAATCGATCGATTACTCGCAGATCCGGCTGGCCGGCTCGCGCGACTACATGTCGCCCGAGGAGATTTGCGTCGATGTCGGGCCCGACGGCCTGTCGCTCTTCATTGCCGACGGAAAGGCCGACTTGCTGCTGGAATCGGAAGCCCGGCGGTTTGCCGACGTCTCGCTGGACAATCGGTCTACGCTGCAACTGAGCCCGACCTCGCTCCGGCGGGCGAAGGAGTCGGGCGTCGACTTGCGCTGGCTGGAAGACTGGTTTCACCGGCGGGCGGGCATGAGCGTGCCGCCGACGGCGAAGTTGCTGTTCCAGGCCGCGAGCGTGGGCACGATCACAGCCGAGCCGCAGACGATCCTGCGAGTGCCCTCGGCCGAGGTGGGCGACGGGCTGGAACGCTGGCCCGCGGCCCGGCCGATGATCGTCGAGCGGCTGGGGCCGATGGCGTTCGTCGTCCGCGCCGAGGCTTTGCCCGCGCTGAGTCAGTTGCTGGCCGAAGCGGGAATCACACTACAACAAGGCACACCTTGAGCCTACGCCGCCTGGCGTAGCGGCGTCGCACCGGCATACGCGGCGACGGTCTCGCGGGCGGTCCGCTCCCACGTGAACTGGGCGGCATGGCGTCGGCCGCCCTGGCGGAGATCCGTCAACCAGTCGTCGTCGAGTGAAGCCCGGCGAAGCGCGCCGCGCCACCCGTCGAAATCGCCGGGGTCGATCATTGCGGCATGTCGGCCGAGCACCTCGCGATGTGCGGCCACGTCGGACGCGATCACCGCACCGCCGGCCGCGAGCATCTCCAGCGGCGGCAGCCCGAATCCCTCGTAATGCGACGGGAAGACCAGGGCGCGGGCACCGGCGAACAACGCCGGCCGATCCGCGTCGGCGACATACCCCAGGTGCATCACGCCGCGGGCCCGGCCGGTGGTGTCGAGGAACTCGGCCACGTCGTCGGCCTTCCAGCCCCAACCGCCGGCAAGCACCAGTGGGCACGCCTGCCGCGTGTTATCGTCGAGGTCGCACCACGCCCGCAAGAGCGTCATCAGGTTCTTGCGCGGCTCGATGGTGCCGACGTAAAGCAGGTAGCGACCCGGCAAGCCGAGCCGAGCCTGGACAACCGGGTCGGGTCGGGCCGCGAGAAACTCCGGGCCGACGCCATTGGGCACGGCCGAGACGCGGTCCGCGGACACGCCGAGCGTGTCGATCACTTCGCGCCGCACGGCCTGCGAGACGGTGAGGACGCGGGCCGCCCGCTCGACGGCCCATCGGAAATCGCGGTCGTGTCGGCGGACGCGATCAGCCGGGTGCCATTCCGGATGGTTGATCACCGACAGGTCGTGTACGGTGATGACCGTCGGCAGTCGGCTCGGCAGCGGCAGGAAGTTCGGCTCGTGATACAGGTCGAATCGACGGGGCGTGTAGGCAAAGCGGAACCACGCGCCCGCGGCCGACCGGGCGACGTGCTTCAGCCAGGGGCGACCTGTGCCGCCACGGGCCGCCCCGCCCGCCGCCGGTGCGACGCGCCGACTCGGAAAGACGGTAAGGTCGACAAGCGGTGCCAGTTGCTCGGCGAGGCGCGCGGCGTAATGCCCGACCCCCGTCTTGGCCTTCAGCGTCGCCAGGTTGTTGAACACGACACGCATGAGTTACCGGGGCAGTGGCCGACTCCAGCGGCGGAATAGCCGATCCGCGCCGCCCGAACGGACGCGGTCGAGCGTGAAGGCGGGCAGATACCGCACAACTCCGGCCAGAGCGCGGACATGGGCCAGGACCTGACCGCTCGTGGTGCGGCCGGTGAATCGCCGGCCGACGCTCCGGCCCAGTCGAGCCACCAGCCCCAGACCGTTCAGCACGGCCAGCCAGATCGGCGCGTGCCGGACGTTGACGAGTACGCGGTTACGCTCGACGTACCGGGTCTGGAACGGCGAGGCCCGGCCGACGGTCCCGCTGCCTACGTGCGTGGCACGCGAGGCCGGGCAGTACACGCACCGCCATCCGGCCCGGCGCAGCCGCCAGGCGAGGTCGAGGTCTTCCGAATACAGGAACAGCCTGTCGTCGAAGCCGCCCAGGTCGGTGATCGCGGTTGCGCGGAGGAAAAGGGCCGCGCCGCAGCCGACGAACACGTCGCCGCCCGGGCGGTCGCGGGCGGCGGCCGCCAGGCCGTCGAGGTCGCCGGCCCGGCCGTCGTGGTAAAGCTCCAGGCCCGTGCTGTTGAACATCCACGGGTCGTCGCGGAATACGAGCCGGCTGGCCACCGAGCCGATGTCGGGCGACGATTCCCCGGCGCGGATGCCCTCGCGCAGCCAGTGCGGCTCCGCGACGGCGTCGGCATTGAGCAGCGCGAACCACTCGCCGCGGGCGGTGGCCATTCCCGCGTTGTTCCCGCCGGCAAACCCGCGGTTGTCGTTGAGTCGGCGGATATTGACCCAGGGGTACTGCGCGCGAACGAAGTCGACGGAGTCGTCGAGCGAGTGGTTGTCAATCAGCAGGACTTCGAAGAGGTGCCGGGGGTACGATTGCCGCGCGAGTGAGTCGAGGCACGCCCCGAGGTGCTCCCGGCCGTTGAAGTTGACGATGACGACGGAGACAAAAGGCAGCCGGTCCATGCGTTACGCCGCCGCGGCCGTGGGCGCGAAGTAGTGCTGGTAAGCGTGGACGACCTCGGCCGGCGCGCCTTCGAGCTTGATCGAGCCGTGGTCCAGCCAGATACACCGCGTCGACAGGTTGATGAGGCTCTCCAGGTCGTGGCTGACCATCACGATGAGCCGGGCCTTGGCCATCATCTCGCGAATCCGGCGGGCGGCCTTCTGCTGAAAGGCGAGATCGCCCACCGAAAGCACTTCGTCGACGATCAGGATTTCGGGCTCGATCGCCGTGGCGATCGAGAACGCGAGCCGGACCATCATCCCGGCCGAGTAGTAGCGGACGGGCATGTCGAGGAACTGACCGAGCTCGGAGAACTCGGCAATCTGATCGACCTTGCCGCGGATCGATTGCGGGGTCTCACCCTGCAGGTAGCCGCGGTTGAAGATGTTGTCCCAGCCGTTGGAATCGGGCTCGAATCCGAGTGCGATGTCGAAGAGCGAGGAGATCCGGCCGACTACCCGACGCTGGCCGGCGGTCGGCGGATAGACCCCGGCGAGGAGCTTGAGCAGCGTGCTCTTACCCGCGCCGTTGTGGCCCAGAATGCCGAGCCGCTCGCCCTCGGTGACCCGCAGCGAGACGCCCTTGAGGGCGTGGACGTGCATGACGGGGTTGGCCGAGCGGCTGAACATGCCGCGGATGACGAACTCTTTCAGGGTCAGCCGCTTGAACTGGCGGACCTTGAATTCGAGGTGAACCTGGTCGAGTTCGATGAGGGCCATGGATTCCTAGAGGTAGAAAACGAGGGTGTCCTGCATCTTGCGGAGCGTCGCCGACGCTGCGATGACCGCTACCGCGGTGAGCCCGCAGGCTGCGGCGAGCACGCCGATCGAGGGCGGAGTCCCGTACAGAAGCGGCGTGCGGACGAGTTGCAGGAACGGGACCACCGGGTTGAGTTGAAGCAGCCAGCCGAGTTGATGCCCGGCCAGGTCTTCGACCCGGTAGATGATCGGTGTCAGGTAAAAGAGAATCTGAAAGCCCACCTCGGCGAGATGCTGCGTGTCCTGAAAGAAGACGTTGGCCGTGCCCGCGAGCACCGCCACCGACCAGCCGAAGACGAACAGCAGCGCGAGCGACGGCAGTAGGCTCAGGTACGCATAGGGGCTGGCCGGGCCACGCAAAATCCCCGTGACGAGGAGTAGCACGAGTAGGCCCATGCTCAGGTGAAACACCGCGCCGATGGCGGTGCGCAGCGGATAGACTCCGAGCGGCAACGGCGTCTGGCGGATGTATTGCTCGCCGAGGAAGAACGACTGGCAGCCCTGTACCGAGCAGGCGACCAGGAAATTCCAGCACACCAAGCCGGTCAGCAGGTGCGGGACGTAGTCCCGCACGTCCACTTTTACGAAGTGGGCGAAGACCACGCACAGGACGAGTGTCATGGTGAGGGGCTGCAGCAGCGACCAGCCGAGCCCGAGGACGCTCCGGCGGTATCGCGTGCGCAGATCCATCCGCACCAGCGAAAGCCAGAAGTGACGAATATCCCAGAGGCGTGTCAGATAGGTGAACATAGGGCATCCATGCCCGGGACCGTGTGAGCGCGCGGCTCGCTTGCCCCCATCTCTTCCCTGAGCCCATTGATTACCATCTCAGCCGGGGGAAATGAAGAGGGAAATACCGGTCGAAGGGGCAAAGTCAGCCCATCCGACCGAAACACAGCCCCCGGCGAGTGAATTCCGGGTGCCAGGGTAAACAGGGTAATCTGCGCAGTCTCAATTGGCAGTTGCAGGCTGGGGGCAATGAGGATGTGAGGAAGCTTCAGCAGGCCGTCTCGGGCGGCCGGAGACAGGGCATTGGTCGCCTGGCCGACGCTGACCACGGCATCGACTTCGCCCCTCGTGAGCAGTCGCTCCGCGGAGAACTCCCGGCCGTGGTTCACGGGGAAGCCGCGGTGGAAGCCGACCGCCCGGCCAAACCCCGACTGCCAGCGGCTGACCTGGGTCAACCCGGCCGAATTGCCCGGCGAGCCAAGATCGATGACCCGGCACCGGTTCGACTCGTTGACGTCGCGGGCCAGCATCTGCAGCGCGATCTCGACCCGCGGCTCCGCATGATGGACGATCACCGCATACCTCGCCGCCCGCAACTGCCCGGCCAGCGTTTCCCACTCCGGGGCCGCGTCCACGCGTTTTCCCTGCACGAGCGACCTCAGGGTCCAGATCGACTCCACGTCCCGACCGGCTTCCAGCGGCACGTCCTCGCCGACGGACACCACAGCCACTTCGCGCCGGCCGCGGATGCGATCGAGGACTCGCTCGCGGTGTCGCCACCAGTTCAGGTCGAGAGGAACGTTCCAGTAGACGATCAGGTCGGCCCGGTGAACGACTTCGCCCCAAGTGCTGGAGGCCGACCCGGCCGCCGGGAAATACGCGCCGGCCTCCTCGGCCGGGCCGCCGGAGTCGAAAGCCGCGCCTAGAGCGTCGGCCAGGCCGACAAGCGCACGCTGCCCGTCGACGCAGAGGGCCGCGCCGCCGAGGACGAGGGGGAACCGGGCCCGGGCGAGGATCTGACCAGCCGCGGCGATGGCATTCTCGATCGAGGCGGGCGAGTCGCCGATCAGAGCAGGGACCGGCGGCAGGTTGGTGCGGGCAAAATCGAACCACCACTGGCCGTGCCGGCAGGCGTTGGTTGCAGTGTCGTCGGCCGCGATGACGATGTCATCGCACAGGCACCCGCAGGCGGTGCAGGTTACGTCGCGCACCGGCCGGCTCATGCGTGGAATCTCCTGCGGGTCAGGCGTCGAGAAGTGTAGCGAGGTGCTCGGCCGCAGACTCGGCCGCGGCGTCCCAATGATATCCGCCCTCGAGGCAGCTCACCAGCCGACCGCCGGCATGGGCTTTCGCCACCTCCAGCATGACCTTCGTGAGCTCCGCGAAATCCCCGGCTTCCAGGCCCAGGCCGCCGACGGGGTCGAGTCGGTGGGCGTCGAAGCCCGCGCTCAGGATGACGAGTTCGGGCTTGCACTGGTCGGCCGCCCATTCGATGGCCGAGCGAAACTGCTCGTGGTAAGTCTTCGGCGCAGTGTTGGCCCGAAGCGGCACGTTGATGTTGGTGCCGAGACCGTCGCGGGTGCCCGACTCGTCGGCCGAGCCGGTGCCGGGGTAAAACCCGCTGCCGTAGCGGTGGACGCTGACGAAGGTGATATCCGGATCGGAGTAAAAGATGTCCTGCGTCCCGTTGCCGTGATGGACGTCCCAATCGACCACGAGGATACGCGAAAGGCCGTGCTTCGTGCGGGCGTGGTCGGCCGCCAGCGCGACGTTGTTGAACAGGCAGAAGCCCATCGACTTGTCCGGAGTCGCGTGATGCCCCGGCGGGCGCACGAGGCTGAACGAGTTGGTGACCTGACCGGTGACGACCGCATCAACGCCTGCCAGGCACGCCCCGGCCGACTTCAACGCGACTTCGTAGGACCGCGGCGAAATCGGCGTGTCGGCATCGAGATGTCCGCCACCCAGCTCCGCGAGTTGCTTCGCGCGTTCGAGCATTTCGGCGGAGTGTAGCCGCTTGATCGCGGCTTCGGTGATCGGTTTGTACTTGCCGGCCTCGCACCGGCCGAGCAGGCCGCGCTCCTCGAACTTCGCAATCATGGCGCGAAGCCGCTGGGGGCACTCGGGGTGCGCGCCGGTTTCATGCTCGAGGAAAACCGGATCGTGAATCAGGAGCGTCGACACGTCGGATCAACCCATGGACCGGGCGATGAAGGCGATCAGACCGGCATCAGGGTAGGGTCTTCCTGTTCGAGCGGCAGGGGCACGGATTCCTTCAGCGAGTCGTTGCTGCCAATTCCGTGTCCCTCGGGCCAGATGTGGAAGCCGCCTTTGCAACCCGGCGGAATCTCCCACATGCCCCAGATGCCTTTGCCTTCGTTGTAGCCGTTGTACAGAACGTAATGTCGGCCGATGTAGGTTTTGACCCAGTGCGCCTTGCCGTCGTCGGTCGTGTACTTGCCCTCGATGACGAACTTGCCGACGGTGTCCTGCCCTTCGCCGCTCATGCGACCGTTGCGAAAGGTGAGGATCAACTCTTGCGGATGCCGCTTCGACCCGGTTTCGGCCATGAGGTAAAACCCGATCCACTTCCCCGAAGGAAAGCGGGAGTCGGTTTCCAGTTCAGCTTCGAATTCCGGATGACTCAAGAGGGGTTTCCGTGAGAGCGTATCGGCCGAAGGTCAGGACATCTTCTCGCGAGCCAGCCTGGTGGCGTGTTCGACGGCCTCTTTGAGCTTCGCGCTGTTCTTGCCGCCGGCCTGGGCGAGCGTCGGGTTGCCGCCGCCTTTGCCATCGACGAGAGCGGCCGCCGCCCCGACGATCTTCCCGGCGTGCAGGCCCGCCTTCACGTAGGTATCAGTGACGCCGACCAGCAACCCGGGCTTGCCGTTGTCGTCCCATCCGAACACGACGACGCATTCGCCGAGCTTGGAGCGGATCCGATCGACTTGCGCTCGGTTTGCGTCCGCGCCGGCCGCGGGAATGATCCCGGCGACCAGCTTTCCGTCGGACTCGGCAATCAGCTTGTCGACCGCGCCGGCGAGGTCCGCCACTGCGTTCTTGCGAATCTGCTCGCGCAGCCGGGCCAGTTCTTCGTGCAGGGCTTCCACGCGGGGCAACACGTCGCTGGCCGCGCATTGAAACCGAGCGGCCAGCGTGTCGACCGCGACCGCACGGTCCTGCAAGTCGGTAAGTGCCGCCCGGCCAGTGACCGCGGTTAGCCGGCGGACACCCTTGGCCACCGCTTCCTGGCTGATGATGCGGAACGGCCCGATCGACCCTGTCCGCTCGACGTGCGTGCCGCCGCAGAACTCGATGGAGTCGTCGACCGAGGCCGCCTCAACTTTATCCGGCCCGATCAGCACCACCCGCACCGGGTCGGGGTATTTCTCGCCGAAGACGGCCCGCACCCCCGGCAGTTTTTTCGCCTCGCCCAGTGGCATCGTCACGGCCGAGACCGGTTGGTCTTCCAGCACGCTCCGGTTGACGTGGTGCTCCAGTTGGCGGATGTCATCATTGGTCAGGGCTTTGTCGTGGCTGAAGTCAAACCGCGTCTTGCCGTCGTCGACGAGCGAGCCCTTCTGCTCGACGTGATGGCCCAGCGTATCGCGGAGCGCGAGGTTGAGCAGGTGCGTGGCCGTGTGATTGCGCTGCACGTCGAGCCGGCGAGTGAGTGTCGGACTCAGCGTGACGGTATCGCCCACGGCAAGCCGGCCCTGACTCAGCGTGCCGATGTGCAGGATAGCCGAGCCGAGTCGCTGGGTGTCTTCGACTTCGAAGTCCGCGCCGGTATCGGTGCGGATCAGGCCGGTGTCGCCGACCTGACCGCCCTGTTCGCCGTAGAAGTTGGTCCGGTCAACCAGCAGCCCAACGCTTTCGCCGGGGCCGATGGAGCCGGTCGCAATCACCGCGTTGTCCTTTACGAAGCCGACGACCTTGCCCGCGATCGCGGCGAGGGCGTACTTGGCGTCGTCGTCAGTCGTCGGGAGTTCGCCCTTCACCGCGGTGACGACCAGTTTCTTCCGCCCCTGCGCGGACGTCTCCTTGAACTCGGCAAACAACTTATCGTAGCCGGCGCGGTCGACGAGTATCCGAGCTTCAGCAGCCATCTGTTCCGTGATGTCAATGAAAATGCCTTGTTCAGTGTGGAGGTCAAATGCCGTCTTAGCGTCGATTATCGGTTCAGTTAGGCATGATTGCCTCAGAGTCGCGAATTCCCTGTCATTGACTTTGTGAATCTGCTCCTTGCTTAATCCACTTGAATCGACAAGTTTGAACGCGCACTCGTCTTCGAGTTGGTTGCTTGAAACAAGAGTCTTTGATTCGCTGTCAGCTACCGGACCGCCAATTCTACCTGATCCCTTCAACGCAGCGGAAATGTACGAATGCACTCGAAAGCTCTCGACTCTGCAACCACTCTGGGCAGCCAAAGTCGCGGCCAATGCTCGCCACTTTGCAACACGAAACATGGTTAGTCCGGACGAAAGCGTCCGGAGGAACGACGTTTCTTCATCGAGCAACACGGCGCGGACGCGGGCCGGGTCGCGTTTGAGTTCGGGGAACGCGCCGCCAAAGTTCTCGACGACGGCGGGCACGAGTTGGTGCAGGAACGGCTGGGTCATGCCGAACTGCTGCCAGCCGTAGCGCACGGCCCGGCGGAGAATGCTGCGGAGAACGTAGCCGCGCTTCTCGTTGCTGGGGACCGCGCCATCGGCGATGGAGAAAGTCAGCGTGCGGATGTGGTCGCCGATCACACGGTAGGCCACGTCCTGCAGGTCGTTCAGGTCGCCGCCGTAGGGCAGGGCCTTCGTCACGTCGCGGATCGCGGTGAAGAGCGGCGTAAACACATCGGTGTCATAGTTGCTCGACTTGCCCTGCAGCACGGCCGTCACGCGCTCGAAGCCCATGCCGGTGTCGACGTGCTGGGCCGGGAGCGGAGTCAGCGACTGGTCGGCGTTGCGGTTGAACTGGATGAAGACGAGGTTCCAGATCTCCATGACCAGCGGCGAGCCGGCATTGACGAGTTTCGCCCCGGACTTGTCCGGCGTCAGATCGATGTGGATCTCGGTGCAGGGGCCGCAGGGGCCGGTCTCGCCCATCTCCCAGAAGTTGTCCTTCTTGTTGCCGTAATGGATGTGCGATTTCGGCACACCCGCTTCGGACTCCCAGAAGCCGGCCGCCTCGTCGTCGCGCGGGATGCCGTTGGCCGGGTCGCCCTCGAAGACAGTGACGTGCAGGCGCGACTTGTCGATCTTCCAGACGTCGGTGAGGAGTTCCCAGGCCCAGCGGATCGCTTCGCGCTTGAAGTAGTCGCCGAAGCTCCAGTTGCCGAGCATCTCGAAGAATGTGTGGTGGTACGTGTCCTTTCCGACGTCGTCGAGGTCGTTGTGCTTGCCGCCGGCGCGGATGCATTTCTGGGTGTTGGCCGCCCGCTTGTACGGCCGGGTGCCGGTGCCGAGGAAAACGTCCTTGAACTGATTCATGCCCGCATTGGCGAACATCAGCGTCGGGTCGTCCCACGGCACGACCGGCGACGACGGCACGAAGGTGTGCCCGTGCTTCGAGCAGAAAAAGTCAATGAATTGCTGGCGTATCTCGTTGGCGGTCGGCATGGGGTTCTCGGCGGTTCCGTCGTCGGGGCAGGGGAAAGACCGGCGGGCGGCCGGGCGGTTCACGGCCCGGCGAGTCGGGCGACGCGATCCGTCACTTCCGTCAGGGCGAGCCCGTGTTCGCGGGCGATCAGGGCGCAATCGTCGTACTCCGGCGACGCGCCCTGCCGGGTTCGTTTTATTCGGACCGGGCCCCAAGGGGTATCGACGGTCTCCGCGGCGCGGGGTTGCGTGGTCCGGGCCGCCCGGTGCCGGCGCACGCCCAGCGTACCGGTCTCGCGGAAGATCGCCGCTTCCACCTCGGCGACGCGGTCGTCGCCGACGATCGCGCCGAGCAGGAAACCGGGCCGGCCCTTCTTCATCAGCATCGGAATTACGTATGCGTCGAGCGCGCCGGCATGAAAGAGTCGCTCCTGGGCGTAACCGAGCGTCTCGCCGGTCACGTCGTCGAGGTTCGTCTCCAGCACCCAGACGGCGTCCTGCCCCGCCCCGGCCGCTTCGCCGACGAAGACCCGAAGGACGTTTGGCAGGCCGGGAAACTCCTTCGTCCCCGCGCCGACGCCGATCTTCGCGATGGTCATGGCCGGTGACTCGGTCCACTCATCGACGAGCGTTGTCAGGATGGCCGCTCCGGTGGGTGTGGTCAGTTCACCGGCAATGGGTGAGGATGCGAGCGGGACACCTGTCAATAGGTGGGCGGTGGCCGGCGCAGGGACGGGCATGACGCCGTGATCGCACTTCACAGTGCCCGATCCCGGCGGCACGCTGCGGGACGTGACCCGCTCGATGCCGAGCGACAGGTACGCGACCGCAGTGGCGACGATGTCCACGATGCTGTCGGCCGCGCCGACTTCGTGAAAGTGGACCTTGTCCACGGTCGTCCCATGCACGGCCGCTTCGGCCTCAGCCAACCGGCGGAAGATTCTTAGCGCGAGCGTCTGCTCCGGTTCCTTCAGTGAACTGCCGGCGATGATCTTCTCGATGTGGTGCAGGTGCCGGTGCTTCTGTTCGGGTTCGGCACGGACGGCGAAGTAGGTCGCGGCCAGTCCGCCCTTCTTCACCGATTGGAACTCGACGGCGACGGGCAGGCCGAGGCTGGCGACGGCCGCGAGGATGGCCGGGCGGTCGGCCCCCGCGTCGGCGAGGGCGGCCACGGTCATGTCGCCGCTGATGCCGTTGAAACAGTCGAAGTGCAGCGTCCGCACGGAGGCTCCCTGGCGAAACTTCTATTGTAAGAAGTGTCGAATCTGCGGGAGAAAGACTGGACATGGACGCCGTCGCACCGATCGTGAAGGAACTCCTGGACCTCGCGCTGCCCGAGGGCGGGTGGGGGTACACGCCGGGCCAGCGGGCGCATCTGGAGCCGACGTGCCTCGCGCTGCTCGCGCTGCACGGCCGGCCCGAAGCCGCCGAAGTGGTCGCGCGGGGTCGGTCCGCGCGCGAGAACTACCGCCAGGCCGACGGCTCGTACCGGTTGGCCGGCGGCCGGGAGGAATTCGTCTGGGGCACGTCACTCGCGCTCGTCACATTGATTGATGAGGGCGCGGACGACGCCCGTATCAAAAAGTCGGCTTCATTCCTGCTCGGCGTTCGTGGCAAGCCCGGCCAGGAGGATGCCGATACCGACCGCTGCTTCGACATCGACGTGAAACTCGTTGGCTGGCCGTGGGCCGAGGGCACGTTTTCGTGGGTCGAGCCGACGGCTTGGGCCTGCATCGCACTCTCGATGGCGGGGCAGGGCGAGCACCCGCGGGTCCGGCAGGGCCTCGACTTGCTCCGCGACCGCGCGTTCGACCGTGGCGGGGCCAACTACGGGAACAAGATCGTGCTCAGCACGGAGACCGAGCCGATCCCGGGGCCGTCGGCCGTGCTGCTCTGGGCGATGCAGGGGCGGATTCAGGAGCCGCGGATCGCGTCGGCCATCGACTATGTGATTCACCACGCCCGGCACACGCTCGACCTCGAACATCTCGCGCAAGCCAAGATCGCGCTGGCACTACACAACCTGCACGACCTCGGCTGGCTCGATGAGCGAATCATCGAGTCTGTCGCGGCGCAGGCGAAGCAGACCTGGGCGAACCGGATGACCGCCCGGCTCGCGCTGGCGGCCATCGCGCTCGACAACGGCAGGCCGTTCCGCCTGACTCCCGCGGTTCAACCGCCACTGCCCGAGGCCACGCCCACAAAGCACACGCCGTCGCTCGGCGAGCGGATCAAGGGCGGCATGAAGCGGTTCGTGGTCCGCGGTCTCGATGGACTGCGCCAGCCGCCGGGCCGGTCGGTCGTCCACGTCGCGGCCGCACCGGACTACGACGCGGACCTGATATCGATCGTGAAGGAGCAGTACGCCAGCCTGCGCGACCTCGTGCCGCTCGCGGGCAAGCGCGTGGTGCTGAAGCCGAACCTCGTCGAATACCACCGCGACAAAGTGATCAACACCGACCCGCGGGTGATCAACGCCGTCATCGAGTTGTGCAAGGCCGAAGGGGCCCGCGAGATCATCGTCGCCGAGGGGCCCGGTCACTGGCGGAACGTGCGGTTCCTCGTCGAGGAGAGCGGACTGGGCGAAGTGCTCGACCGGCAGGGCGTGAAGTTCGTCGATCTCAATCACGACGAGCCGGTGAAGATGCTGAACCTCGGCGGGCTCACGGGCCTGTCGCACCTGTTTATCGCGAAGACGGTGGCGACCAACGAGTCGGCCGAGGTGTTGATCTCGATGCCGAAGCTGAAGACGCACCACTGGGCCGGAGCGACGCTGTCGCTCAAGAATCTGTTCGGCACGCTGCCGGGCGTGTGCTACGGCTGGCCCAAGAATGAACTGCACTGGCGCGGCATCGCGCAAAGTATCGTGGACATTGCTCTCACGAACACGCCGCATCTCGCGATCATCGACGGGATCGTCGGCATGCAGGGTGACGGCCCGCTGAACGGCACGGCCCGGCCGGTCGGCGCGTTAGTAATGAGTAACGACCTCGTAGCGGCCGACGCGACCGGCTGCAGGCTCATGGGCCTGCACCCCGAACGGATCATTCACGTGGCCGTGGCGGCGACCAAAAGACTGGGCCGGCTGGGGCCGGACGGAGTGGAGTACCGCGGCGTGCCGGTGGCGCAGTTGGCCTCTGAGTTTGAGAAGCCGCCGCGGTTCGAAAAGATCACGATGCCGGCGTGACGTTTCCCGACATCATACCGTGGCGCGGGCCGCGTGCAGAGTCGTGTGTTGGATGTCCGTGGGTGCTGGCGTCCGCCCCACGGTGGCCATACCGATCTCTGCCCGTATCTCGTCCAGCCGCATGAAGGGATACCGGGCGTAGAAGTCGGAGCTGGACTTCACGTGGTTATCCCACATGACGCGCTCCTCCTTGGTGAACTGCTCCAGGAAGTTTTGTGACTTGCCCGCCTTGAACTTCACCTTCCGCGGATTGATCGACGCCGGGCCGGGCGGGGGCAGGTGGCCCCAGACCGTCATCCCCGGGAGCTGCCCTGACAACTGCTCGGCAAACCCCTTGGGCGTGCCGGTCGAGCAGGCGTAGAGGATGACCGTGCCATCGGCGCGGACAAGCCGTTTGATCTCGTCCTTCAGTTTCGAGATGTCGCCGCGACCGATCCCTGCCGACGGCAGTCCGGACCCGCTGCCGTGGCCCGAATAGGCGAAGAAGTCGAGTTCGGACGCGCCGCCGACGCCCGGCATGGACTTCAGGGCGTTGAAGAAATTGGTCTTGCTGTCTTCCTTGGTCCCGTCGTCGCCCAGGTCGTCGTGGACGTTGGCGAACCTTTTGACCAGGTTGGGCGGGATCGAGTGGATCTTCTTGAGCTTGGCAGCCACGACCTCGAACATGCCGGAGGAGTCGTTGCGGATCTTCAGCTCGCCCTGGGCGTTGACGACCTCCTCCTTGCCGAGCGTGCCGACGATGACCCCGCTGACGGGCGACCGGGCCTCGTTCCCTTTCCGCTCCAGCTTAAGCAGGGCAGTGACCTGCATCGGTATCCCGGAAAACGTGTTAACGGTGTATGTGACGTGGGTCTTGCTTCCCTTGACCGGAGACAAGACCAACCCGCCCAGTTTGTTCGTCGCCAGGAAGCCCAGGAGCTTTCCGGAATTGTCCCGAAGGGCGAACCCCTTGAGCCGGCTGTTGTTGCCCGCGTAAATCACAGCGCCGATCGGCATGGGAAGTCCTCCAAGCCCGGCCGTGGGCGGTCGACCGGGGGGCCTTGCACAATATCCAGAACGGCGGGCTTGAACGCGCTGCCGGAGTTTGTCGGGACCCGAGTTGTTCCGGCTGGAGACGATCGTGAGCGAACACCCACTGGATGATGCTATGGAGTCGCTGATTCGGGCGAGTTTTGCCCGGCAGGGCGTGATGACGAATTTCGGCGTTGTCATGTCGCGGGTGGAGCGCGGGGCGGTCGAGCTCACGCTGCCGTACCGCGCCGACCTCACCCAGCAGCACGGGTTCATTCACGCCGGCGTGGTCGCGACCGTGCTCGACAGCGCGTGCGGGTACGCGGCGTTTACCGTGATGCCGGCCGACGTGGCCGTGCTGACAGTCGAGTACAAGATCAACCTGCTCCGCCCGGCCGAGGGCGAGCGGATCGTCGCGAGGGCCCGGGTCAAGCGGGCGGGGCGGACGCTGGTCGTCTGCACCGGCGACGCGTTCGGCGTGACCGGCGACACGGAGAAAGCCGTGGCCACGATGCTGGCTACGGTGATGGCCGTGCCGCCGCAGGACGGCATGAAGCACTGACCGCGATCAGTGCCGGAAGTGCCGCACGCCGGTCATCAGCATGGCGATACCGTGCTCGTTGCAGGCGGTGATCGAGTCGCCGTCGCGGAGTGACCCGCCCGGCTGAACGATGGCCGAGACGCCGACGCGGGCCGCGGCATCGATGTTGTCGCGGAACGGGAAAAACGCGTCCGACGCCATGACCGCGCCTTTCGCCCGATCGCCCGCTTTCCGGCACGCGATCTCGACGCTATCGACCCGGCTCATCTGACCCGCACCCACCCCGACCACTTTCGTGCCCTGAGCCAGCACAATCGCGTTGGACTTCACGGCCTTGCACACGGTCCAGGCGAATTCGAGTGCGGCCAACTCGGCCGGCGACGGGTCGCGCGTCGAGCAGACTTTCCACTTGGTCGGGTCGTCTGCCCCCGCGTCCCAGCCCTGCACGAGCAGGCCGCCAGCGACGCGGCGCAGGTCGAACCCGCTGCGGGCGGTCGGCACACCTCCGGTCTCCAGGAGGCGGACGTTTTTCTTCCAGCTCGGCCGGGTGGTGATGATCTCGAACGCTTCGGGCTCGAAAGCCGGGGCGATGATCGCCTCGACAAACCGGTTGGGTTCGGCGATCAGCGCGGCCGTCGCCGCATTGACGGGCCGGTTGAATGCCAGGATGCCGCCGAACGCCGATAGCGGGTCGCCGGAATAGGCGTCGGCGAACGCCGCGGCGAGGCTGTCGGCCACGGCCGCACCGCAGGGGTTGTTGTGCTTGACGACGACGGCCGCCGGCCCGTCGAATTCGCACACCAGATTCCACGCGGCATCGAGGTCGAGGATGTTGTTGTAACTCAGCTCCTTGCCGTGCCTCTGGTTCGCGCTGGCGATCGAGCAAGCGGGCGGCGTGACCTCGGAGTAGAAACCGGCCTGCTGGTGCGGGTTCTCGCCGTACCGCAGTGACTGCTTCCGGCGGAAGGTGAGCGTGAGCCGGTCGTCGAGCGCGTCGGCATGGCCGACGCTGGCGAAGTAACTGGCGATGGCCGCGTCGTAAGCGGCGGTGCGGGCGTAAGCCTGGGCCGCGAGTCGCTGGCGGTACTTCAGCGTCGTTGAACCCCAGTTGTTTTGCAGCTCGGCGAGCAGCCCCGCATACTGGGATGGATCGACGATTACGGCGACGTCTTCGTGGTTCTTGGCCGCGCCGCGGATCAGACTCGGGCCGCCGATATCGATGTTCTCGACGGCATGCTCCCACGAGACATCGGGTTTCGCGACCGTGGACTCGAACGGATAAAGGTTGACGATCACCAGGTCGATTGGGTCGATGCCGTGCGTCTTGGTCGCCTCGACGTGGGCGGGGTCGTCGCGGCGGAACAGGATGCCGCCGTGAAGCTTAGGGTGCAGCGTCTTCACCCGCCCGTCGAGCATCTCCGGGAAGCCGGTGACCGCGCTGACCTCACGGACCGCGATCCCGGCATCGGCGAGGGTCTTATGCGTGCCGCCGGTAGAGACGAGTTCGACGCCCGCGGCCACGAGTGACCGGGCCAGGTCGAGCAGGCCGGTCTTGTCGCTGACACTGATGAGCGCACGGCGGACGGGTCGGAGCATCGGAGAATCCCGGTGTGTGGCGAGGTCGCTTAGATGTTTTACGCACCCGGCCCCGCGCGGACGATCCGGCCGACCCGTCGGACGCGCAGGCCTGCGGGGCAATCGACGGCCGCCGAGTCCGCCCGGCAGACGCTGGCGATCTGCCTCCAGTGCCGGCGGGTCAGCGCGCCGGCCGGACAGCCTTCCAGGTGCAAGACGAACCGCCAGAGCTCGCATAGCAGGTCGCCATCCAGTTCC
>JAIBBI010000085.1 GCA_019694755.1 Gemmataceae bacterium | reverse complement strand
GCGCTGCGAGGTGCTCGCGGGCATTCCGGCATGGCTGTCGACGCTGTAGTTCTTCTTCACCCATTCGACGGCTTTGACCATGCGCGGGTCGTCCTTGGCGACGCCGCAATAGATCATGCTCTTGATGCCGGCATAGGTCATGCTGCCGTAGCCGGGTCGCTTCTGGCCCGCGCCGTCGACCTTGGTCTCGCCGCCGTCGGCCGCGGTGTAGATGAACGAGCCGTCGTTGATGTCGCCGGCCCAGGGGCGGTCGTTGTTCTCGCCCTTGAGGTTCTGGCACCGGCTGACGAAGACGAGGGCCCGCTTGACGGCGGGGTCGGTGCTGGGCACGCCGGCCGCCTTCAGGGCGTCGAGGAAGAAGTGGGTGTTGGAGAGGTCGGGCCGGCTCTTGCTGTCGTAGCCCGCCCCGCCGTAGAAGTCGTCGCCCGGGTTCTTGCCTTCGGCCTCGTCGAACTGGAGCTTTTTCAGGAACTCGGCCGCGTTGCCAATCACGGCCTTGTACTTGCCGTCGCGGTCGGCCGCCGCCAGGGCCATCACGTTCACGCTGGTCACGTAGTTCTGAAGCTGGACCTTCGGGTCCGGCCCGGCAATGTGCCCGGCCTTCTCGTTCACGAGGCTCTCGATGTAATTGACGGCCTTGGCCGCGACCGGGTCGCCGGGCTTCACCTTGCCGGTCTTCAGCAGGCCGGTGAGGGCGACGGCCGTGATGCCGGGGCTGCGCTGGACGCTCCAACCGCCCGTGGGCTCCTGGGTCTTCGCGAGGAAGGCGACGGCTTTGTCGACGGTGGCATCCCATGGTGCCGGGGCGGGCCGGGCGACCGCCGCGGCTCCGAGCAACAGCACGGTAACTAGGCCGAGAAAGCGATTCATGGGAAGAACTCCGTGACAGGACCGACCTCCCAGCATGATACACGCCCCGGCATGGGAATGGGATGAAACACCGCAGAAAACATGCAAATTCGTAATAGTGCGGTGGTGAAAGTGTCGCCATGTCGTGGTGATAGATTAACCAGCGGGGCGCAATGGCAGGAGAGAAGTCATCCATCACGAAAACACGAAAGTCCGAAAACACGAAAAGGGACATTTCTGTCCGTCGTTGTGTCGTGGCCCCGAATTTAGGGACCTCTGCTGATTCGTGCTTTCGAGCTTTCGTGTTTTCGTGATGAATTTTGCTCCCACCCCGCCTGACGCGGACCCGCCAAGCCGGACTTGGAGGCCGGCGATAGAATCCCGGGGACCTGCTTTCGCCCCTGATTGCCGCGAGGACCGCCGTGCCGGAGCCGAACGCGCCTGCCGACTCCGCCGATCGATCCCGCGATCTGCTCGTGGCGACGCTCCGTCGGACGGGCATCGTGCCCGAGGCCGCGCTGGCCGACGCGCTCGCCCGGCCCGATTGTCAGGGCGACGACGCCCGGGCCCTGGGCCGGTACCTGTTCCAAAGCGGTCTGCTCACCCGCTATCAACTCAACAATGCCGCGCTCGGCCGGGACGACGACCTGCTCGTCGGCCCGTACGATCTGCTCGATCGCATTGCCGAGGGCGGCGCGGGGCAGGTCTTCCGCGCCCGGCACCGGGTCATGAACCGCGTGATCGCGCTCAAGCGCATCCGCCCCGAGATGCTGGACCGGCCCGACCTCGTGGCGCGGTTCTTTCAGGAGGCGCAGGTCGCGGCCCAACTCGATCATCCGAACGTCGTCCGGGCGTACGATGCCGGGCAGGCCGGCGCGAGTTGCTTCCTCGCGATGGAGTATGTCGACGGCATCGACCTGACCCGCCTCGTCCAGGAAGGCGGGCCGCTGCCGATCGCGACGGCGTGCGACTTCGCGCGACAGGCGGCCGACGCGCTGCACCACGCCCACGAGCGCGGCCTGGTCCACCGCGATGTGAAGCCGTCGAACTTCCTCGTCGCGCCGGTCACCCGTGCACAACCCGACGCGCCGCCGCGGCCCGGGCCCGGGGCGCAGGTGAAGTTGCTCGACCTCGGCCTGGCCCGCTGGCACACCGGCGATGCCGTCGGCAAAGGGCCGGCGATGGGCTCGCCGCACTTCGTCGCGCCCGAGCAGGCCCGCAATGCCGACGCGGCCGACACCCGCAGCGACCTCTACGCGCTCGGTGGCACGCTTTACTATCTGCTCACCGGTCAGACGCCGTTCAACGGCACGAGCGCAGAGCTTGTGCAGGCACATCTCAGCAAGCCCGCGCCGCGGATCGAGACGCTCCGGCCCGGCGTCCCGGCCGCGCTGGGCGACCTCATCGCGAGATTGCTGGAGAAGGACCCGGCCGCGCGCCCGCAGACGCCGGGCGAGGTCGTCGACGCACTGGGCCGGCTAATCAATGGTCTGTCGGGCGAGCGGCCGACCGTTCCCGCCCCGGTCACGCCCGTGCCGGTCATGACCACCATCGAAGACGACGAGGAAGAAGTAGACGAAGACCCAGGGCAGTTCGAGGCATTTCATTCGCCGACCGCGCCGGCGCGACCGAGCAAAATGGCCCGCGCACCGGCGAACAGTCGCCGGACACTGTACATCGCGTTCGGCATCGGCCTGCACGTCGCGGCATTGCTGCTGGTCGTGCTATTCCTGTATTTGAGGTCGGGCAACAGCGGCGCGTCTGAGAGCCCGAAGCCGGTGGTGCGCACGCCGATCCCTAAGCCGAAGGAGAAGCCGCCGGTCGTGGAGCCGCCCAAGGTGGTCGAGGCTCCGCCAGTCGTGCCGCCGCCGGTGAAGCCCGCGCCGAAGGCGAAGACCCCGGCCGCTGTGAAATTCGCCCGCGGGTCGGCCCCCGAAGGCAAAGAGGCGCTCGACGTCAGCCCGTCGCCGCGACCCGCCCGGCCCGCACTCGTCTATCCGAAAGGGACGCTCAACGCCCGCAAACTGCCGATCGAGATAGTCGGCGAAGCCCACGGCATTGCAGCCATGATCGAGGGCGGAGGCCTCGTCGTCTGCGACGGGCGGACGCGCATCATCGACCCGGCGACCGGCAAGGAGCGCGGCCTCCTGGCCGACGGGCGTGTCGACGCTCTGGAGATGAACCCCAACGGCGTGCATGCGGCCGGCCTCGTCGGCGGCGCACTCAGGATGTGGACGGTCGACCCGCCGGGCCCGCCGCTGTCCTTCCCCGGCGACCCGGGCAAGCAGACCTGCCTCGCGCACGTGCCCAACGGCCATGCCGTGCTCGCGGGCGGCGAAGACGGCAAGGCCCGCCTGTGGGACCTCGTGAAGCGCGAGGCGGAGCGCACGCTCGACGTGGGCGAGCCGATCTCCGCCGTCGCCGTCGCGCCCAATGGCTGGCTGGCGATCGTCGGCACGGCCAACGGGCAGGTCGGGTACTGGGATCTCGAATCGCAGACGAAGCTCGGCTCCGAGACCCGGCACATGGGCCCCGTCCGCGGGCTCGCCCTGTCGCACGACGGCAACGAAGTCATCAGTACCGGCGAAGACGGCAAGCTCTTCGTCTGGTCGCTGACCAACGGTCGGCCGAAGACGTTCCTCGAGTACCCGGGCAAAGTCGGCGCGGTGTTCACAGCCGGGCCGGGCTGGGGTGTCACCGGCCTCGAGGGTGGCAAGCTGCTGCGGTTCAACCTGCCCGAACGGCAAACCGTGGCGATGGGCGACGACGCGATCGGCCCGTTCCAGTGTGCCACGCTCGCGCCGGATGGGAAGTCGATGTTCGCCGTGTTCGGCAGCAGCGTCTTCCAGATCGCGCTGACCGAGTCGGCCGACGCCGCGAAGCCGCCGGTGCCCGTGGTCGTCGCCCGCAAGTCGCTGGCGGACGCGAAGAAACTGTGGGAGCTACCTGCCGCGAAGCCCAACTCGCTGCGGGCCGGGCGGTTCGCGACCGACGGCCGGTCGGTTGCCGTGGGCACGATCGACGGGTCGCTCGTGGTCTACTCGGCCGACAAAGGTACGGTGACGCGGACGGTGGCCGACGCGTTCGACCCCAGCGGGGTAGTCGCTGCCATCGCCAACCGGTTCGTCACGGGCGTCGGCTTCCTCACCCCGAACGAGAAGGCCGTGACGAAACACGGCTCGATCGGCACGATCACGGCAGTGGGCGTCAGCGGGCCGACGACGAACGACGCCGTCGTCATCGGAAATGACTCGGGCGCGCTGTACCGCCTGAAGCCCGGCGCGCCGACCTACAATCGCTTCTGGCCGGCGTTCGATCGGCCCGTCCGTGCCGCAACGATCTCGCGCGACGGGAAGACCGCCCTCGCCGTCTCGACGGATCAGCTATCGCTCGTGTCGCTGGCGGATGCGACGCCCAAGGTGGTGACCCTCGGCAAAGTGGCGGGCAAGGCTCGGCTGTTGCAGTTTGTCGAGGCGGGCCGGGCGGTCTTTGCCGACGACAAGACGCTGGCGGACATCGCGATCGCGCCGGTCGGGAATGCCGCGAGCCTGAAGCCGTACACGCTCCCACCCGGGACACTGCGGGCTGCGACCGCGTCGGCGGATGGCGCCTACTTGATTGCCGCGGTCGGCGACGAACTGATCCTGTACCGTGCTGGTGAAGCGGAACCGGTCGACCGCCTGGCGTTGCCGCGCGGGACGACCGTGCAGGCGATGGACGTGGCCCCCGACGGCAAGTCGCTCCTCGTGGTGACCGATGCCGGCGTAATTGTCTGGGAGATTGAGCCGGCCCTCGTCCGGACACCATGAAACTCTGCATCAGCGAAGCGTGTACGATGCCGGCGAACTTCGCCGACGACGTGGCGGCCTGTGCCGAAGCGGGTTGCCCCGCGCTCGAGGTCTGGTTCACCAAACTCGAGCAACACCTGGAGACGCACTCGCCGGCCTCGACCTCCGCCCTGCTGGCCGACAAGGGCGTCGCGCTCGCGGCGGCCGCATATCAGGGAGGATTGCTCCTGTCGCAGGGCGAGGCCCGCAAGGCGCACTTCGACCATTACCGCCGGCGACTCGAACTGTGCGAGGCGTTCGCCATTCCCACCGTCCTGCTCGTCGCCGACTTCCGGCAGGCCCCGCAACCGACCGATCTGGAGCGGGCCGTCGTCAGCCTCTCGCAGGCGGCACAGTGGGCGGCGGGGTTCGGCGTGACCGTCGCGCTGGAGTTCCGCGCGAAGGATGCGTTCTGCGCGAGCCTCGATACGGCCATCAAGATCGTACAGGCGACCGGCGAGGCGAACGCCGGCGTGTGCCTCGACGTGTTCCACTGGTGGACCGGGCCCAGCAAACTCGCGGACCTCGATGATCTGACGCCGGCCAACCTCGCCCACGTCCAGTTCTGCGACGTGGCCGGCACCCCGCGCGAGGTCGCCGCCGATGCCGACCGCATCCTGCCCGGCGACGGCGACCTGCCGCTCGTCGAGATCGTCAGCAAGCTTCAATCAATCGGTTACGAGAAGTACATCGCACTCGAACTGATGAACCCGCACCTCTGGCAGGCCAAGCCGCACCAGGTGTGGGAACTCGGCCTGACTTCGATGAAGCGAGTCTGTGACCCGGCATCACTCGCGAACTGACCGCAGCACCGGCGCGGCCTCGATCGTCAGAGCATCGGCCAGTGCTTCGACGAGCAGCACCAGTTGCACGCGCCGATCGATGTGCGTCTCGGCATCCAGCAACCGTTCCAGTTGATCGATGAGTCGGTCGGGTCCCCGTCTCGCCAATCGGTTGAGCAACGACGCCTCGGCCGGGTCGTCGGCCGGCGGCGGGCCGCCCAGCGCGATTCCCAATGCGGCGCGGTAGGCGTCGATGGTGAGCCGAAGCAATTGGCCGGCCCGGGCCCGCTGGTGCGCCGCCTCTTTCCCGGCCGCCTCGATGTGGCTCATCCACGCCTTGGCGAGCGCGGGGCCGTCGGGCCGATCGCTGCTCACCGTTTCTAACAATTGCCGGCGGGCCTGCCACAACTCCGGGTCGGCCAGTGAAACGGCCAGACCGGGGCTTCCCGCCGCGAGGCGGACGAGTTTCGCCGCCAGCGCGGGGTCGGTGATGCCTGCCGCGCTCAACTTCGATGCGACGGCTTTGTCGTCGAGCGGCCGGAAGTACACCACCTGGCACCGCGAGCGGATCGTCGCCAACTGGCGGTCGGGCGACGTGCCCAGCAGCAGAAGCAGCGACCCCGGCGGCGGTTCCTCGAGCGTCTTCAGGAAGCAGTTGGCCGTCTCGTCGTTGAAGTCGTCGACATCGTCGACGATCGAGATCTTGCGCCGGCCGCGGGCGGGCATCATCGACAGGTCGGCCAGCAGTTTCCGCATCGACTCGATGACGAATTCCAGTTTGTCGGCCGGCTTGCCGGTCACGACCAGATCGGGGTGCGTGTTGGCGTCGACGAGGTGACACCCGGAACAGTTGCCGCACGAGCGCAGTTCGCCCGGCGGATGCTCGCAAAGGAGCGACCGGGCCAGGTCCATGGCAAACTTCTTCTTGCCGACCCCCGCGGGGCCGATGAAAAGGTACGCGTGCCCCAGCCGATTCGTCCGCAACGCGGCGATGAAGCGCTCGGCCACGTCGGCGTGCGGCGTCGTCATCATGGCAGCCCGACCAGTGGCGCGACGATGGCCCACGCGGCCCGGTGGATCGTATCGGCATCGCCCGATGCGTCGACGATGCGGATGCGGTCCGGGGCCGCGGCCGCCTCCGTGAGGAAGCCGTGGCGGACGCGCTCGTGGTAATCCTGCGCCCGGTCTTCCATGCGGTCGGCCGCGCGACCCCGCCGGGCTAGTGCGGCTTCCACCGGCAGGTCGAATACCAGCGTCAGGTCCGGGGCCAGCCCGCCGGTCGCCAGTTGGCCCATCGCCCGGATCGCGTCGAGCGAGAGGCCGCCGCCGTAGCCCTGGTAGGCGACACTGGCGAGCAGGAAGCGATCGCACACGACAACGGAATCGTCCGCGAGTGCGGGCCGGATCACGTGCCGGACCAGTTCGGCCCGGCTGGCCATGAACAGGAACGACTCGGCCGGCAGCGACATGTCGTACTGCTTGTCGAGCAACAGTTCGCGGACGCGGTCGCCGAGCGGGGTGCCGCCCGGCTCCCGGCAACTGACGACGGTCCGCCCCGCGGCACGCAGGCGATCGATCAGCAGTCGGCACTGCGTCGACTTACCGGTGCCGTCGAGGCCGTCGCAACTCAGGAACAGTCCGGGCATCAATCGTCTCTGTCGGCAAGGATTCGGCCCAGCGTCTGCCCGGGGGCGATCGGGTCGCGGGGTTTGACCAGGCGGGTCTGCAATACGCCACCGGCCGGCGCGGCCACGTCAAAGGTCGCGCTCTCGGTGGCCACCTCGACGACGCGCTCGCCGGCGAACACGCGGTCGCCCGGGTTCGCGAACCACACGGTCACGCGCGCGGCGTCCGCCCCGAGGTCCGGGAGGATAATATCGACTTCGGTGGCGTCGTCGGCCATTGCTGTCAGGCCGACCGGGAGAAATAGTCGGCCCGCACGGCCGACGGCGTGAGCGCGGGATGATGGTGGAAGATGCTGGTGCGCGGGAACCCGAACCGCTCCGCAATCGCTTCGACCACGAGTTGCCGGACGAAGCCGGGCCGCACCGGGCCGTGCCGCTCGCGCTCCAGCGAGGTCATCGGCAGGGCGTGGCCCTCGCAGCGGACATCGCGGTAATGCTCCAGATCGCAGTCGATGTTGAGGCTCGCGCCGAAATAGGCGACCCAGTCGTGCACGGCCACGCCGACGGGCGCAATCAGCCGGCCGCGGGCCCACACGCCGGGCTTCCCCGGGATCACCTCGGCGCGGATCTCGCTCTCCTGCGCGACGCTCAGGATGGCGTCGTGGAGTTGCTCGAGGTAAGCCGACAGACCGACGCCCAGCGCGTCGAGCGGAAGAATGGCGACGACCTGCAACTGGCCGGGGGTGTGAAGGACGGTGCCGCCGCCGCGATTGACCCACTTCACGGGCCAGCCGCGCGTAGCGAGTTCGCGGGAGGGAATCTGAACGTCCTGATGGGACCCGGTCCGCCCGACGGTGATGATCGGGTCGAACTCGCACAGGGCGAGGATGCCGCGCCGCCGGTCGCCCGAGACCTCGTATACCATGCGCCGCTGCCAGGCGAGGAGCGCGTCGAACCCGACCCGGCCGAGCAGGTAGGCCTCGAGGGCGGCAGGTTCGTGATCAGGCGGCATGCAGTCTCCTTCAGGTAAGGTAGTTTATCACCGCCCGCGACGGCGGGACAAGTTGAACTCCCGGCACGCGGGGCTAAGACTTCCGGGGTCACATTGCCGGAGATGCCATGACCGACCGCCGAATCATCACGGGCTTCGACTTCAGCACCGGCGCGGTGAAGGGCCTGGCGTTTTCGACGACCGGCGATCTCGTCGCCGAGGTCCGCCTGCCTACCGACCTGTGGACGGCCGGGGGCGTCAGCGAGTTGAACCTGCTCCAACTCGAAGGGCAGGCCCGCGCCGCGGTCCGCGCGATGGCGGCACGTCTGCGTGACCTTGGCCGGCTCGGCGATTGGGCCGCGATCGGCATCTCCGCGACGCACCACACCGCCGGCCGGATCGACGCCGACGGCATTCCCGTGCGCCGGGCCATCTGCTGGAACGATCCGACGCTCGCACCGTACCACGCGAAGGGCGTCGAGCGCCTCGGCGGCATGGACCGTGTCCGCGAGCGGATCGGCGGGCCGTGGGCCGTGCGGTATTCGCTCAGCCATCTCGTGAAGGACGAAGAGGAGCTCTCGACCGACGACTGGCAGCGGACGCGCTGGATCCTGCCGCACGGCCCGCTGGTCGCCGGCGTGCTGACTGGCCGGTTCGACGTGTGCAGCGTGTCGTCGGCTGCTTCGACGGGGCTGATGGACTTGCGGACGGGTGCGTGGTGCCCGGGCATGCTCGACGCGCTGTCCGACCCGATGCTCCGGCAACTGGCCGGTCTGCAACTCCCGAAGATCCTCGAAGCCACCACGCCGGTCGGGCGACTGCGGGCGAGCATCGCGATGGAGTGTGGAATCGACCCCGCAGCAAGCCCGCTCGTCTTCCCCACCAGCGACGACCAGCAGGCCGGGCTGATCGGGGGCGGCGCGGTGGACTCGGGCGATGTCGCGGTGATCCTGGGCAACTCGGCCGTGGTCAATTCGTCGGCCGGCACACTGCCGCAATCGGGCACGCTCGATGCCATGCGGCTCAACTGGGGCCCGTACCTTTGGATGCGCTGTTACAACAACGGCGCGCAATTCCTCGATCGTGTGGTGGGCGCGAACCCGGATTGGGCCGGGCTGGAGTCGGCCGCCCGGCAGGTGGCGCCCGGGTCGGCCCGGGTGCTGCCGTTCGCGCATGCCGAGCCTTCACTGGGGATTGCTGCGCCGCGGTTCGAGTGGCTGGGGACCGAACCCACTGAGCCGGGTGTGCGTTATCGGGCTTCACTGGAGGCGCTGGCGTACCTGATCGCGCTGGCCGTGCGCGAGCACGAGTCGGCCGGTCAGCCGGTGAACCGGGTGGTCGTCTCCGGTGGCATCGCCCGCAGCCAACTGGTCGGTGAAATTCTGGCCTCCGTGCTCGGCCGGCCGATCGAGCGGCTGGTCTCGAGTGAAGGCCCCGCGCTCGGCGCGGCCGTCACCGCACTCTGGGGCCTCGAGTCGCAAAGTGGGCCCGCAGACATCCGGCAATCTGTTACCGCGATGGTGAAGTACCGCGACCCGGTGAATCCGGTGGGCGAATGGACGAACATCTATCGCCGGGGCGTTGAACATTTTGCGATAGCAGTTCGACCCGAAGGGGTCTCGTGATCACCATCCGACCCGCCTTACCGACCGAGCGACCCGCCGCGATCGCGCTGCTGTTCGGTGACGCGCAGGCTCGCGAGCGCTGGTCGGCCGTTTCGGAACTCATCACGTCCGGCCAACTCGACCCGCAGGGGTTGCGCGTCGCCGTCGACGGCGCGGGCCTCGCCGCGGTCTGGCTGCTGACGCCGGTGCCCGGCGGTGGCACGATCGCCTGGCCCGTCGCCACCCGCCCGAGCCTGCATGACCCGCGGGCCGTCGAAGACGCGCTGATCGCCGACGGGCTCGCCTGGCTCCGCGATCGTGGGATCGCACTCGCGCAGATGCTGCTGCCCGCTTCCGAGAGCGGCCGGGCGAAGAGTCTGGAGCGGGCCGGGTTCTCCCGCGTGACGACGCTTCTGATCGAGCAGCACTTTCTCGACCTCGGCGCGGAAGACATCGCGGGGCCGGCCCGGCTCGATTGGGAATCGGCCGAGACGGTCTCGTCGCTCGTCCTCGAAACGACCCTGAGCCGGACACATATCGGATCGCAGGACTGCCCGGAGTTGAACGGCCGGTTGCCGGCCCGCGACGTGCTGCTGGGCTACCGCTCCGGCGGCGCGTTCGACCCCCGGCGGTGGTTCGTGGGGTATCTGGCCGGTGAGCCGGTCGCGATCCTGTTGTGCAATCTGCTCGAAGCCGACAAATGGGACCTGGCGTATCTGGGGCTCGCGCCCGAAGTCCGTGGCCGGGGGTTGGGCCGGGAGGTCGTACTGCACGGCCTGCTCGAGGCGAAGGCGGCCGGGATGCTGACGGCGCAGATCACCGTAGACGCACGGAACGTGCCCGCCCGCGCGCTGTACCGCCGGGCCGGGTTTCTCCCGGTCGATGAAAAAGGGGTCTGGCTCTGGCTGGCGTGAGTCAGTCGGGCAGCACGGCAATGACGGGCGACTTCCGGCGGTCGAGCAGGCTCAGCAACCGGTCAACGTCTTCGCGGGCCAGCGCAACGCAACCGTCGGTCCCGTGGCCCGGTCCCCGCCAGACGTGCAGGAAGATCGCGCTGCCGCGACCTGCGACCGGGTGCGCGGTGTTGTAGCCCATTACGATGGCACGCTGATAAAACGGGTCACGGCGGAGCAGCACTTCGTGCGAGCAGGTGGGCTTCGGGCCGGTGACGCGCCGGTTGTAGTCCGGCGATGTGGGTTCATCAATCCAGTAGTCGTCGGCCGTCGCGCGGAAGTAGTCGAGCCGGGTGTCGATCGTCGGTGAGTCACCGAACGCCGGGCCGAGCGGGAAAACACCCGCGGGAGTGCGCTTGTCGCCCTCGCGCTTCGTCGGCACCGGCGCGACGCCGCTGGAGCCGACCACCGCGGGCCAGGGTCCTGCCTCGAGTAGCCACGCATCGCCGACGCGTGACCAGAGCGCGACCGTGACATTCGGGACCGGGCCGACGGGCCGAACGACGACGACCTGCCGGGCGGCGGGGGGAATTGCGGCAACGGGTTGATCGCCGTCGGGCGGCTGACACCCGACGACGACGAGAAGGAGGATTGCGGCCCGGTTCATGAAGGCTTGCCGACCAGTTCCACGTCGGGCTTCACGTCCTGGACCGGCCGCTTCGGCAGCTTGACGACGAGGACGGAGCACGGCGCGGTGCGCAGCGTCTGCTCGGCCACGCTGCCCATCAGCAGTCGTTCCTGCGCGGTCCGCCCGTGGGTGCCCATCACCACCATGTCGACGCCGGCCTCGCTGGCGTAATTCGGAATCACGTCGGCAGGGTTGCCTTCCAGAAACACATGTTCGACCGGGATGTTCGGGTTGGCCGGCCGGATTTGCTCCAACTGTTCGCGCCAGTAAGCGCGATCGGGGCGGACGTCGGCCCCCGGGTTGAAGACGTAAAGGATCGTGAGCGCGGCCCGGTGCGTCTCGGCCAACGCGACCGCATGGAAATACGCCTGCGTCGAGTACGAGGAGAAGTCGGTCGGGTACAGAATCCGCTTGATGTGGAACATGCGGCACCTCGGGTGTACGGGGCTCCTGCCACCACCTGTATTCTACACGCCCCGGGCTTCAGCAGCCGACGAGGTAGCCGAACCGCTTACGGAACTGTTCCGGCGTCAGCGATGCGACGTCGGCCAGGTTCGACAGTTTGGCCGGGTTCTCGAAGTCTTCGCGGTCGAGCCGGATCATGTACCGCTTCGCGCACTCGTAACTCTCGCTGTCGACATCGACCTTGCGCGGGAGCATCCGGCCCGTCGCCGGGTTAATCATCGTGTCGAAGGGCAGGGCCTGCATCCGCCCGCCGACGAAGCTGATCACCGCACCGAAGTTCGCCGACATCGGCGAGCGCAGGAATTTCACCGCGCCGAAGCCCAGATCGCGGGTGTACTCGGCGTCGAACGGGTTCGGGTCGGCGCAGCGGAGCTCGTAGCCCAGATCCTTGTCGACCATGTTGAGCTTCAAGCCGAGCTCCGCGCCGCGGGCGGCGAGCCGATCGCGGACCATCCGGCCGAACTCGATCTCGCCGAGCCGCAGGTGGCCGTGCGGGTCGCGCTCGATGTTGCCGTACCGGCCCAGTTGCTCGGCCGAGCCGAGCGCGTCGATGAACCCCTTTTCACCGATGCACTCGATGAGTCCCTCGGCCAGCACGACGATGCCGTAGCTTCGCCCCTTCGCCTTGCGCTTGATGATCGCGCCGAGGAGGATGTCGACGAGTTCGTCGAACGAGATGTTGCGCCCGCGGAACTCCTCGGGGATGACCGTGAGCGTGGCGGCAGCCGACTTGCCGATGCCGAGCGCGAGGTGCCCGGCCGCGCGGCCCATGCTCACGCACAGGTACCACCGGCCGGTGGTCCGCGCGTCTTCGGCGAGATTGCGGGTCACGAACACGCCGACTTGCCGGGCGGTCTCGAAGCCGAAGGTCGGCGTCGCGCCGGGCAGCGGCAGGTCGTTGTCGATGGTCTTGGGGACGTGGGCGACCTTGATCGTGCCGCCGGCCCGCTTGTAGACCTGGCTGGCGGAGAAGGCGGTATCGTCGCCGCCGATGGAGACGAGGTTGGTAATGCCGAACTGCCGGAAGCAGTCGAGCACCTTTTCGAGGTCCTCGGGGTTCTTCGCCGGGTTGGTGCGCGAGGTGCCGAGGATGGAGCCGCCCGCCAGTTGAATCCGGCTCACGTTTTCGATGTGCAGCTGGCGGACTTTGGAAGTGTCGCCCTGGACGAGCCACTTGTAGCCGTCCTGCACGCCGAACACGTCCATGCCGTGGTTGATGGCTTCGATGGTGACGGAGGCGATGACGCCGTTGATGCCGGGCGCGGGCCCGCCACCGACGAGAAGGGCCAGCTTTCCAGCCGGGTTGAAATCAGACACAGACGGAATCTCCTGACCGGACTCGGGGCGGTCGACGGGCGGGGGCGCAACGGGTTTGGCAGACTTCTTTCCCACCACGAAGGTTTACGGCCCGCCGGCACGCTTGACTATAAGATGCCCGCACGCCCCGAGCCTCCTGAAGGAGAAGTCATGCGCCGAATTCTGGTCGTCGTGCTCTGTTTCGGTTCGTGGGCCCGGGCGGCCGACCCGCCGGTGGTGCCGCCCAAGGCCGGTAAGTCGGAGACCATCGCCCTCTTCAACGGCAAGGACACGGCCGGGTGGGAAGGCTACGCCGACCACTGGAAGGTCGAGAACGGCGAGATCGTCGGCAAGAACACGACGCCGGTCGCGGTCTCGACGTACCTGCTCACGAAGCGGAACTTCACCGACTTCCATTTGAAATTCGACGCCAAACTGGTCGAGAGCGAGATGCACTCGGGCGTCGCGTTCTGGGGAGCGGTGACGCCGAACGTGGTGCCCGAGAAGGACCGCGGTCGCTCGCAGTACACCTATTCGGGGCATCTGGTGATGTTCCCGTCGGGCTGGGGCCTGTACGACCTGTTCGGCCGGAACGGCTTGAAGTGCGACACCGCCCCGGCGAAGAAGGCGGGCAAGCAGCACGACTGGAACGCGATGGAGATCTACGCTCAGGGCAACCGCATCCGCCACATCGTGAACGGGATTCTGGTCGTCGACTGGCGCGACCCGGAACCGCAGCGGATCAAGGTAGGCCCCATCGGCCTGCAACTGCACTCGAACAAAGTCCCGCAGGAAGTCCGCTTCCGCGGCCTGACTCTGACGACGTTCCCGGATGACAAGAAACTGGAAGGCAAGAAAGTCGGCGATCGGGTGGAGTAGACCATGAAGCCATCAATTCACGATCTCGGGATCAACAAACTCAGCGTGGAGCAACGGCAGAGTCTGCTCGACGAAATCTGGGAAAGCCTGGAGTTGGATCGCCATCGCGAAATCATCGACGACCGGTTAGCGGAGGCCGACGCAAACCCGTCGGCCGGCCGCCCGTGGGAAGAAGTACGAGCCCGGTTGCGGGGCCAACAAAGTCAGGGTACTTCGATCCGGTGATTCATCGGGGTGTTTGAGTGTCTGCGCTCCCCAAAGACAAATGGAAGTGGGTAGCAGTACTACTGCTCGTGGCGTCGCTGGCAGTCAATGTAATTCTCGTCCGGGCTTGTCTGCGCCAGTACGCCGACCATTTGGAGACTCGTCTCAATCCCTCGGGGCGGCGAGGGCCGACATGGGATGCAGAGAGCAAATCGAGGCAGGCCGGTGAGTCGGTCGCAGTCTTTGCCGGCGATTCGCGGATCGCCATGTGGCACGCCCCGCCCAACGGTGGATTGGACAGGGTTATGAATCGTGGCATAGGTAGTGAGACCACTGGGCAGTTACTGCTGCGATTTGATCGGGATGTTCTGAAAGAGCGGCCGAGGATTGTGATCATTCAGTGCGGCGTCAACGACCTCAAGACGATTGGCGTCTCTCCCGGGCGCGAGCAGGAAATTGTCCGAGATTGTGTCGAACACCTCCGACTCGTTACCGAGAAATGTCGGACGGCCGGTATCCCGGTTGTCTTGATGACGGTCTGGCCGTGCGGGCGGCCGGGCTGGACGCACGAGTTGGTCTGGTCCGACAGGATCGGCGATGCCAGGCGCGACGTCAACCGCCAGATCATCGAACTTAACGGCAACGGCGTGGAAGTCATCGACTGCGACGACTTGCTATCGGAGTCCGGATTGCTCAGTTTCGAATTAAGTCTGGATCACCTTCACCTGAATGAAAAAGGCTATGAACGAGTGCGCGATCGACTGGACGCGGCAATCAGGAAAATGACCAAATTGCCGGAGTAAGGAACGGGAACCACGAAGACACAGAGACACGAAGGTCAACACGAAGAAGACGGGGACATGGAAATACACATCACGAAATCACGGAAGGACGAAAGCACGAAAAAGACCGGCCGGTGATGGACTCTTCATGGTGTTGTCCTTCGTGCGTTCGCGGATTGCCTCGGCATCCCATTCGTGCTTTCTTCATTTCGTGTTCTCGTGATCGGCTGTTTGAGATACGTCTTCTTTGGGTGTTGTTCGTGCCTCCGTGTCTTCGTGGTTAGCTCTCATCTCACAAATCTTGCGATGCGACCCTTCGGGCCGACGGCCCAGCCTTCGCCGGTCGGGGTAAAGGCGACGCTGTTGTAGTTCTGCTGGTCGAGCGGTTGCCAGGTCGCGCCGTCGTCGCGCGACACGTCCGACCCGGAAGTACCGACTGCTACCCACCGGTCCTGTGCCCACGCGACGCACGAGCGATAGGGCAGTGGTTTGTCGGCCCGCGTCCAGGTCGCGCCGCCGTCGCGGGTGATCGCGACGTTTCCGGCCGACTCCTGCGGCTTGCGGTAATCGCCGCCGACGATCATGCCGTGCCGGGCGTCGCGCAGCGCGATCGAGAAGATCCCGGCCGACTCGACCCCCGCGGGGATCGGCGTCGTCGTGACCGTCCACGTCTGCCCGCGGTCCGACGAGCGGAAGACCCGGCTCGCCTTCGCCCCGCCCGTCGCGAACCACACGTCGGCATTGCCGCGGGCGACCAGGCAGGTTCCGCTGGCGGCGAACGCTCCCTCGTTCGGCTCGGCGGCCGGGAGGGACTTGGATTCGAGTGCAGTCCAGTGCGCACCACCGTCAGAGGTAATGATGAGTTGAAACCGCCCGTTTACCGCGTCGCCCAGAGCGATGCCGTGTGAATCGTCCCAGAATGCCAGGGCGTCGAAGAAGCCCTTGGGGTCGGCACACTGGAATTGCAGGGCCCACGACCGCCCGGCATCCGTCGTCTTGTAGATGCGCGATTCCGCGCCCGGCCCCGCGCTCATCAGATACGCGTTCGATTCACCGAACGCCCGCACCGCGCGGAAGTCCAGTTTCTCCGCACCCGGCACCACGCCCACGGTCCAGGTCGTGCCGCCATCCACGGTCCGCCCGAACGTCCCCTGCGTGCCGCTGACCCACACGACCCGCGCATCGACAACGCTCAGTCCACGAAAATTCGCCTCAGTAGCAATCGCCTGCACCTGCCACTGGGAGAACGCAAGGCCGGGACAAAGGCTGATGACCAGCAAGCTGACGAGTGATCGCATCATGAGGAGTGGTCCTGTGCCGGCGGAGCAAAACGCCCGTGTCGGTGACGGTACATATATGGTGGCGGAGCCGACCTCGCGCCGAAAACCCATCGCGATCCGAGCGAGCGAAGCCAGTCATGGCCTCGGTGGAAAGTTGGTCACTCAACATTGTTGCCACGCGATCCGATCAGAGCCCGGCAGAATCCGTGATAAGCTGCGCCCTTGATGTTGTCCTTCGATTGATTACCCGGTAACCCTTGTAGCGACGGACGCGATGGCGTACATGCCTTTTCGACGGGCCCTGACATGGGACAACACGCCGGGGACGACCGATCATTGTTCCAGGCATTGGTCGCCGGCGGGCGGCTGCCGTTGTTTTCCCTTGCCCTCGGCCTCATGGCCTCCGGCGGGGCGGCGTTGTTCCTGGCCGCAACCGGGCACTTCCTGCCCCACGATGAGCGCTTCCTGGGTATGACGGCCGAGCAGTTGTGTTCGTATCACGGCTGTCGGGTTGTCCATTTCATGATCCACGACCGTGCGGCCTTCGGCGGTGTTCTGCTGGCCGTCGGTCTGCTCTACGTCTGGCTGATCGAGTTTCCGCTCCGGCAACGGGCCGCGTGGGCGTGGTGGGCCATTCTCTTCAGCGGGATTGCCGGGTTCGCCAGTTTTCTGGCCTACGTCGTTTTCGGTTACCTCGACGCCTGGCACGGGGCTGCGACGCTCGCCCTGCTGCCGTGTTTCGTGCTCGGCCTGGCCTACTCCTGGCGCGCGCTCGAATCGCCGTGGGGAGTTCGCACTCTGCTGACACCGGGTGACAGGCCTGCGTGGCGGTCGTCCGCCGGGGTGGGCCGATTCTGTCTGATGGTCGCGTCCTGCGGGGTGCTGGGGGCCGGCGCAACCATCTTGATCCTCGGCTCGACCGCGGTGTTTGTTCCGGAGGATCTGGCGTACATGGGTGTGAGCGTGGACGAACTGCGGGCGTTGAATCCGCGGTTGGTCCCGCTCATCGCTCATGACCGGGCCGGATTCGGCGGGGCATTGATGTCGGCCGGGGCCGCTGTGATAGCCATCATCTGGTGCGGTCGACCGTCGCGGGCATGGTGGCAGATGCTCGCATTGGCCGGGGCTGTCGGCTTTTCGCCAGCCATCGGAGTCCACGTAAAGATCGGTTACACCGACCCGCTCCACCTCGCTCCCGCTGTTGCCGGAGCCTTGCTCTATGCGGCCGGGCTGGCGGCTACTTACCGGTCGGCGCACACCCGGCAACACGAGGGCATGTCGTGAACGACTCGCCCCCGCCGCTCCGGGAACTTGGCCTCGATTTGTTGAACATTTCGCGATGGCAACGAGCGACAGCTCTTGCGCTCCCGTTCCTGTTCTTCGTGACCTACTTCGCGTTCGCGGCGGTGAGTTGGTGGGTGCCGGCCGTCCTCGCGACGATGGCGCTCAGTTTCGTGACATACGGCTCGACATCGCACGATCTGGTGCACCGCAATCTCGGCCTGTCGCGCTGGTTCAACGAACTGCTGCTCTGCCTGACCGAACTGCTCGCATTGCGAAGTGGCCACGCCTACCGACTGGCCCACCTGCATCATCACGCCCGATTCCCGGCGGACGATGACATCGAGTCGGCCGCCTGCCGGATGTCATGGGCCGGGGCACTGGCCGACGGCATCACGTTCCAAATCCGTGTCTGGCTGTGGGCATACCGCACCGGGAGCGACCGAGCGTGGGTGGTCGGGGAAGGGGTTGTCTGCGTGACGGGATTGGCCATGTCGGTAGCCTTTCTCGCGGCGACGCCGATTTTCGCCGTGTACGCCGGGCTCATGGTCGCGGGCAGCTGGTTGATACCATTCATCACTTCCTACATTCCCCACGACCCGACCGCCGCGAGCGTGCTGACGCAGACGCAGGCGTTCCGGGGCAAAGTCGCCTCAGCCGTTGCGCTGGGGCACCTCTACCATCTCGAACATCATCTGTACCCGGCCGTGCCGCACCAGAACTGGGCCAAGCTCGCCCGGCGGCTCGACCCCTACCTGGAGCGGGAAGGGGTCAAGCCAGTCAGGCTCGGGTGGTAAAAAAGGGGTCATTCTACATTGTTATCGTTAATTTCGGTCGTTGGCCAACGCCGCCAACCCCGCGTTCGGCCCCGGCGGGGCCGAAAATCAGGGTGTTGGTGCCCGCGCGGCCGCATCGCGGGTTCAGCAATTGCGGTTTGACGTCTTCATCGCCATCCCGATCGCCCCGTGCACCACGACCTCTTCGCCCAGCGCGGCGGGGACGATCTCCGTCAGGCCGGCGAAGGGGCGGAACAACTTTTCTGCAACTTGTTTTCGCAGTGGCTCGAAGAGTACTTCGCCGAGGAGGGAGACGCCGCCGCCGATGACGATGCGGGCCGGGCAGAGCAGGGCGATGACGTGGCAGAGGGCGTCGGCCAGCGGTTCCCACGCTCCTGCCAGGATCGCCCGGCCCTCGGGTGTGGCCGCGAGTTCTTCGGCGGGTCGGCCGAAACGGCGCTGGATCGCCCAGCCGGAGCATTGGTTTTCGAGCGTCTGACCGTTAATGCGGAGGTGGCCGATCTCGGCCGCGCCGCGACCGGTGCCGCGAGCGACCCGGCCGTGCTGCACGAGGCCGCCACCGATGCCGGAGCCGATGGTCACGTAGAACACGGGGTCGAAGCCGCGGCCCGCGCCGAGCGTCGCCTCGGCCAGGGCGGCGCAGTCGGCATCGTTGCCGAGCGTCGCGGGCACGCCCCAGAGGTCTTCGGCCCATTGTGCGAGCGGGAAGTCGTCCCACCCGGGGACTTGATGCGAGGTGATGGTCCGGCGGGTCGCGTCGTCGACGGGCCCGCCAAAGCCAAAGCCGACCGCGTCGATGCGGTCGGCTTCGAAGTGTTTCTTCGATTCGATGATCTGCCGGCGGATGCGCTCGCCGCCGGCGGCCGGGTCGATCCGGTCGCGGCGGAATGCGGTGAAGGTGCCGTCGCCCGAGCCGATGCCGAGTTGCAGCTTGGTGCCGCCGATCTCGATGCCGAGCGCCCGGGCCATGGCTTACACGTCGTACTGGGCGATCCGGTTCACCGGGCCTTCGAGCTCGGCCGGGTCGTCGAGCCGGAAGTTCATCAGGAAGGCGTCTTCGCCCGAGTCTTCGTAGTACTTCCGCATCACCTTGGTGGCGCAGAAGCTCACGCTCTTGAAGAAGAGCTGGGCCGGCAGGTTCGTCTCGCGGACCGCGAGCGTGATCCGCGTCCGGCGGTGGCTCGACAGCTTGCCGACGAGCTTCGCGACCATCTGCGTGCCGACGCCCTTACGACGGAAGTCCGGGTGCACGGCGAAGTTCAGCACGTGCAGCTTGTTCTTGTGCAGCTCGTAGATCATGAAGCCGACGACGCGCTCGTCCAGCTCGGCGACCATGCCGATGCAGTTGCGTTGCCGGAGGCACTTCAGGAAGTCTTCTTCGGTCCAGGCGAAGTCGAAGCTCTCGTGTTCGGTCCGGAGCACTTCCGTCATGTCGCGCCGGATCATCCAGCGGATATGCACTTTGACCTGTTGCCGTTGCAATCGCACGACGCTCATCGGCATCCTCCCCTTCCGTGCGGGTCGCCCCGTCCCCCCCGGGCTTTGGCGTCCCGCTCGGCCCCCATCCGTGGTTGGCTCGAGCCCTCGATGCGGCAGGCCCTGCGGCGTAGCGTTCAACCGGGGCCGGCTATATCCGCGCCCCGCCGCGCCTTCAAGACCGACCGGACCGCTCACTCTCCGTTTTTGTAAACCCGGGAACTCTCTTCCTTGTTCACCGGCGTCCGTAGCTGGTCGCACGTCATCTGCGCCTTGAACCGGTAGTCGCCGGGCTGCTGCCCGCGGGCCTTCACCCGGTACACGACGTCGGCCTTCGGTGCGAGCTTCGGCAGCGGGTCGAACGCCAGTTGAGCCCCGCTCAACTGGAAGTTGCCCGGGCCCATGGCTTCGATGGCCTGCATCCCTTCCGGCACGTCGCAGACGATGCGGATGTTGGTGCAGGCACAGCTTCCCTGATTGACGATGCGGATCTCGTAGACGAGGTCACCGCCCACTTCGACCGGGTCTTCAAGGTCGACGACCTCCAGCCGGAGCGCGGGAATCCCCTCGACGCTGACCGATCCATCGGTCCTGGCTTCCAGGCCGCGGTCGGCATTGGCGACGACGCGGGTCGGCTGCTCGCCGACGGCGGTGGCCTTGGCCTTCAGCACCACCCGGCGGACTGCGCCGGGCGCGTGACTGCCGAGCCGCCAGGTGACCGACCGGCCGACGGGATCGTAGACCGCTCCGTCCGACGCGCCGATAAACTCGAGGCCCGCGGGCAAGACTTCGGTCATGGTGACGTTTGCGGCCGGGGCGTTGCCCGGATTGGCCAGCTCATATTCTTCGGTGACTTCCGACTTGTACGTGACCTTCGCGGGTCCGTTCCGCTTGACCAGCAGTTGCGGCTGAAGGACCATCGCGCGGACGCTGGCGGCGGCTTCGAGTCCGCCCTCGCCGGTCGCGCTGACCTCGGCGGTCTGCGGGCCGCCGGCCGTCGCGGTGACGCGCAGCGGAATTGTCCGCACTTCGCCGGCCGGGAGGATGCCCAGCTCGGCTTCGATGTGCGAGCCGCCCGGATGCGTCAGGCCTGCGGGCAGTTTGACCCGCAGCATCACACTGCTGGCCGAGCCGGTGCCCGGATTCTGTACTTGAATGCTCAGCGGGATCACGTCGCCGGCTTGCACCTGCTCGGGGCCCGACAGCGTGATCGCGAGCTTCGGGCGGACGACGCTCGTGCGCATCGTCGCCATCGTGCTCATGGTGACGACGGCGATGGATTTGAACTCACCGTCGGCGGCCGGCTGGACCTCGACGCGCAACTTGCGCTCGACGCCCGGCTCCAGTTGCCCGAGCGACCAGGCGAGCCGATCGCCGCCGGCCTCGGCCGGCGGGTCGCTGCCGATGAACTTCGTGCCCGCGGGCAGGTCTTCCTCAACCCGCGTATTCTGCACGGCCGACTGGCCGAGGTTGCGGACAATGATTTCGTACGTCAGCTTCGCCCCGGCATTCACCGTCTCCGGGCAGCGTTTCTCGATGACGACGCTGGGCACCGTCGGCGGCACGGCATTCGGCGCGGCCGGCTTGGTCGCGGCGGGCAGGGCCGGCGCGGGCGCGAAGGCGGGCACCGGCGGCGCGAGCACC
>JAIBBI010000246.1 GCA_019694755.1 Gemmataceae bacterium | reverse complement strand
AAGTCCTCGAAACCATGTTCGAGCCGTTCTTCACACGGCGCCGGCGGGCCAAGGGCACCGGCCTGGGCCTGTCGATCAGTCAGCGGATCGTCACGCAGCACGGCGGCGAAATCGAAGCGTCGAGCGGCGGGGCGGGCAAGGGAAGCACGTTCGTAGTCCGACTGCCGTTCGCCCCGGCCGCGGCCGCCAAGGAGGAGCACGTTGTCCGCCTCGCCGCTTAAACCGTTGCGGATTCTGTTCGTCGACGACGAGCTGAGTCTGCAGGAATTCATGCGCACGGAACTGCCCCGCCTCGGGCACGAAGTGACGACATGCCCCGACGGGCTGGCCGCGCTCAAGGCCCTCGCCCGGGCCAATTACGATGCCGCCATCCTCGACATCCGGATGCCGGGCATGAACGGGATCGAGCTGCTCAGCCAGCTCAAGACCGTCAGCCCGAACACCGAAGTCGTGATGATGACCGGGCACGCCAGCATGGAGACTGCCATGCAGGCGCTCCGCCTGGGCGCGTTCGACTACATGACCAAACCGTGCAAGCTCGCCGAGATCGAGGCGATCCTGCGCAAGATCAGCGAGAAGCGCGACCTGCAGAACAAGGCGCTCGCCGCCGAGGCGCGGGCCACCGCGGCCGAGGGCGGGCCCAGCTCACTCATCGGTTCCGCCCCGCCGATGAAGGCCGTCCAGCGGCTGATCGCCACCGTCGCCCAGAGCGACGCGACCGTCCTCATCACCGGTGAGACGGGCACCGGCAAGGAACTCGTCGCCCGCACGATCTACCAGCAGTCCCTCCGACGTGAGGGGCCATTTGTGCCAGTGAACTGCGGCGCGCTGTCGGAGCATCTCGTCGAGAGCGAGTTATTCGGCCACCGAAAAGGCGCGTTCACCGGGGCCGACCGCGACCACAAGGGGCTCTTCGAGGTCGCCAACGGCGGCACGCTGTTCCTCGACGAACTCGGCGAGCTGAACAAGAATATCCAGGTCAAGCTGTTGCGATTCCTCGAATCGGGCGAGATTCGCCGGGTCGGCGAGACGGCCCCGTTCAAGACCGATGTCCGCGTCTTGTGCGCGACCAACCGCGACCTCCGCGAGATGATCGCCGCCGACGAGTTCCGCGAGGATCTGTTCTTCCGCGTGAATACGTTCGAGATCCGGCTGCCCCCGCTGCGCGAGCGCCGCGAGGATATTCCGCAACTGGCGCGGACCCTGCTGGCCCGGGCGGCCCGCCGACCGTTCGAGCAGACGGCCGATTTGGTCACGCCCGAAGCGATCGAGGTGCTCTGCGATTACGATTGGCCGGGCAACGTCCGCGAACTGGCCAATGTGATGGAGTACGCCTTCATCGTGTCGAACGGGCAGAAGATGGCGGCCGAGCACTTCCCGGCCCACATCCACCGTCACGTGAGCGGCCCCGCCACGATCCCGATGCCGCAAGCTGTCGCCGCGACTGTGCCCCTAGCCGGCAAGACGCTCCGCGACCTGGAAATGGAGCACATCCTCCGCACGCTGGAAAAGAACGCCCGGAACAAGCCGGTCACAGCTCAAGAACTCGGCATCAGCCTGAAGACGCTTTACAACAAACTGAACGCGTACGAAGAGCAGCAGCGTAGGGTGGCGGGGTAGAGTTGGGTGTCGGAAGAATCGCTCCCATCGAGCGCGACGATGATCGCATTGAGAATTCGCGTGACATCGCTCACTCGGCCGGGCCGTCCCGCCGCCATCGCACGACCGCGGCGACTGTTTGCGGTCGGGGCGGTACGGCGTAGTTGTAAGTACCGTCGAACACCATGAGCAGCGACTTCAGCGACTTCTTTTCCATGTCGAAGACTGCGATTCCGTCGGCCGATGCGGTGCCGACCGAGTGCTCGTTTCCGTCATGAACCCAATCAGCCAGCCAGCGGCCCGTGAGTCGAATGCGTGCCAGATCCCCTTCAACCGATTCCACCTCCGCCTGGAGAACGGCCGATTTCAAGTCACCCGGCCGGGGGCGAAATCGGGTATCAGCATACGGCGATAACACAGGCGCGAATTGTCGGGCGACCGCGTCCGGTAAGGTCCACCGCGTACCGACCTGCCACTGGGTCGTGGTAAAAGTAGCCCAATCTCCCTTCGATAGCTGGGCGCTGAACACCAAACCGTTGTCGGCAGCGTTGTAAACGACCAGACGCACGCTGCCATCGGGTTTCACACCGGCCCCGCGAAAGGGCAGTGGTTCCGCCCGGGCGGCCCGAGGCTTCACCTCCCCGAACCGAGTCAAAGAACTGTCCAGCAACTCGACGCACGCGTCGGCGAACTTCGGGTTGGCTCTCCAAGGTGCTCCGGGGCCCGCACCGACCTTTTCGGACGGGTGACCGTCGACTTCCGCGCTCATGCCGCCGAGGACTTTACCGTCCGGTCCGATGATCCAGATCCCCTGTCCCTGCAGGGGTTTCTGGGAGATGATCGCTTTCCACGCCAGTGCACTGGGGCTTCCGGGGTCGCGGGTCGGGTCGTTGTTGTTGAAATGTGTTGGAACGAAGTTTGATGACACTCGGCGAATGACGCGATCATCAGTCAGGGTGCCCGCACGGAGCACGTTGGCGTACATTCAGCAACCTTCCAGGCCGTTATCGGGTCTGGCTCGGCCGCCGTATCCCCAGAGAAAGACAGGGCGGTCTTCCTCTCGAGCGGTCCTCATGGCCTCAGCGAGGTCGTGGACCCAGGGGATTTCCTGATAGCGGAGTTGTTTTCGCGTCGGTATCAGCCCGGCCGCACGCCGTTCCAGTTGCTCCAAATCGGGCCGGGGAGTCTGCGCAGTGGTGGCCAGTGCGACCGTCATCACTGCGGAAAATGCCAGCAAGCGTGTGATGATCACATTACCTCCGTGTAATGGAGCCGTTCCCATCGGCAAGTTTGGTTCGTAATCGGCCCGACGCACCTCTGAGGAGCCAATTCCGCGACGATGGCTGTGGCTGGACGTTCCACCCCGCCGCGCATTCGGCGGCCGCCGCCCTTCTTCATCATGGCCGCGCCGGCCGCTATCATGACCACCGCGACGATCAGTGCGAGGATCAGCGAGACGATCTTGGCCACCGAGTAGGGGCGGTCGCCGACCACTTCGCCCGTGCGGGCGTTGACCATGATCCGGTACAGGTTGTCCCGGTACCGGTACGCGGCCAGCCAGATCGGCAGCAGGAGGTGCTTGAAGGTCACGCCCTGGTGGTGCGTCTTCACGTGGTCCACAATCTGATGGTCGCCGCCGATGTCCTGCATGCACAGCATGCGGATGTGGCCGTCCATGATGTCGCGGGCTTTGCCGAAGCCGTCGGGCAGTTCCACCGAATACCGCTCGGTCTTGAACCCGCTCAGGTACTCGGGCTTGAACGGCACCAGGTTCTCGAGGTCCCACGGAGTCAGTTCATTGACCTTGGGTTCGGGCAGGCCCTTCGAAGCATAGATCAGCACGTCGTCGAAGAAGTGCTGCACCCGCCCCGAGACCGGGGTCCACGCGGTCCGGACCACCGTGCGTGATTGTTGCACGGTGTTGCCCTGCGAATCGGTCGTGGTGTAGTACTCGGTGTCGGTGTAGTTGTCGCCGCGCTGCCCGCGGTACGACGAATCGGTCATCGAGTCGTAGGTCCAGTACGGCAGGTAGATGCCGGCCAACTGACCGAGATTCGCGAGTTGCTTCAGTTCCGTCGGGGCGAACCAGAGGCCGCTGATCCACTCATTGAACAGGTCGCGGGCCTTGCGGTCGTCGACGGCGAACGGCAGCAGCGACTCCGGCGGCACGATCGCGTGTGCGGGTTCGGGGTCGGAGTCGATACTGGTCGTGCAGAACGGGCACTTATCCGTCGCGACCTTGTCTTCGAGCATCACGACCGCACCGCACCCGGGGCACTTCACTTCCTGCGAGCGGCCGGCGATCGTGGTTTCCTCGGCGGCGAGCCGCTCGAGGAAAGTCTCGTAGTCGTGCTCCTCGATGCCCGCGGTGTCGCCCGCCTCGATCGCTTCGAGGTGGCCGCAGTAGGGACACTTCAGTGCCTGCTCGCGGGGGTTGAAGTCGAGCTTCGCGCCACACGCGGGGCAGGGGAACTTGCGGACCCCGCGGTCGGTGATTTTCGGTTCCGGGTCAGAGCCCATAGTTGGAGCGCCGGGGGAGCGGAATACGACACCGAGAAAGGGCGGCCGGCCCGGGGGTGAGCCCCACGGGCCG
>JAIBBI010000245.1 GCA_019694755.1 Gemmataceae bacterium | reverse complement strand
TGTCCCCCGTCGCTGGCACACAGAACTGGCAATCCAATGCGTGGTATGGCACGGTTACCAATCGCATTCTCGACAGCGGCGTGCGCATGGATACCGACCCGTACGATGGCACTTCGCTCCTGATGGCGGACGTCATCAACTACGTCTCCGATTTCACCAATCCCAACCCCTACATGGTCGGGTTGAAATTCACGACCCAGCCCGCATGGGTTACAACCGGACCTGACCCGAAGATTGCTGCGGCTCACCTGATGTTGGGGGGGATGGTCAACCTGCACATCAGCTGGTTCAAGCTCCAGAGCGGGGTCTACAAGCGCGACGGCGGCCATTCGGTTTCGTTCATTGGTGCAACTGGTCTTTGCTCGGGACCGATCCACGTCAGATACCGCGACCCGGGTTCGAACGACGCAAACAACTCCCAGAGTGCATTTGCGACCAGCGACAGCGCGGTCCACCCTGTTGGAGCGCAGTTCGCGTGGGACTTCGGCGATACAAGCCCGCATCCCGGCGTGATCTACCAGCTCGATGATTACACAGGCCAGACCAAGGGATTCCTCACGGGCATCTCGGTGCTGATGGTGAACTTTGGCCTTGGCATCGAGACGTCCACCCAGAAGCTGGTCCTGACGCGACCGCTCGGGTTCGCCCGGGAAATGCTCCCGGCCGTGCAGTCGTACGACCTTGACGGCGCCAAGGTCTCGGATGTGCAACTCCTGCCGCATCTGACCCAGGCGATGGCATTGACGGACGGAGCGGAAAAAATCGTGCACCTGATCGATCTTGCATCAGGCGAGCACAAGCCGTTCTTTCCGGTTGACTCGATCGGCCCGCTCGCTCTCGGGCGGATGGGTGACATCTTCTACTGCGATGGCTCGGTGCTCAAATCGTTTGATCCGCAGAGCGGCAAGATCGCGAGGAAGGTTACGGTTGATTCGCCCCTCGTGCACATGGTCTATGACGACGCGATCGACGAAGTGGTGGGGCTGGATCCGGCCCGCCGCCGCCTTCAGCAGTACAACCGTCTGCTCCAACGAACGTACGACCGCGCCCTTCCGGATGGCCTCAGTCTTGGAGTAGATTCGTCGATCGCCATGCATCCGATCACGCACCAGCTCTGGGTCTCGGCGGGAGATGGTTCAGTCTTCGAATTGCGGCGTCCGCGAGCCGGCGGCCTGACGATGCAGAGGTTTACCCTGCCCGGTATCGAGCGGTGCCGGAGTCTGCAATTCCTTCCCGATGGAGCGCTCACGGTCCTTTGTGACGGATCGGTACGGGAATTCCGTGCCGACCCTGATGGCAAGCTTGTGCCTTCGGACTGGACGGGGTTTGATGGCGAAAAGTTCGACGGGGTCTTCAGGCTCGCACAGAGCCGCAATGACACCGCAAGCTGGAATGAACACGCTGTCGAACCGGACGTGGATCCGCCTGCTGAAAAGCCGGCGGAATCGCCCGACTGCGTTGGAGACTACGACCTGACGGGCTTCGTTGACACGGACGACTTCACGGCGTTCGTCCTGGATTTCGAGGCGGGCGTGCTGAGAGCCGACGTGGACTACACCGGCTTCGTGGACACGGATGATTTCACGTACTTCGTCCTCGCGTTCGAGAACGGTTGCTGAGCACTTCGACGCTCGGTCCGCCGAACGCCTCGGGCTTAGCCGTGGGTTTACCGCCGTCCACCGGGTGTGTTTCCCGGGAGGGCGGGCGGGCTGACCCAAACGGGGTGTGTGGCGTACCTGGTAATCTGGGAAGAGGCAGCCGGGACTTCGGGTCGCCCAGGGCTTTGCACGGGGCACGCATTCTGATAGCTTGGACTCTTCTCAACGCCCGTCGTTGGCGGTTTTTGGAATCCGCGCGCCGCAGTTCACAGGTGAACCAGCGGCGAGTTCGAGCCTGCCGGGGTGACAATTGAGGATCTGCCGATGCTGACCCGATGCTCCGCCGCGTTGCTGACCGTGTGTGGCATGACCGTTTCTCTCTCGCAGGCAGCGCCGCCGCCGGCGACGGGGCAGCCGGCGCTCTTCGTCGAGAAGGCCGGCGACATGGAGTTCTCCGGGTTCCTCGTGGTGCGTCCGCTGCAGGAGCACCGTCGAGCGGATTCGGCGATTCTTCGCGGGCGCGACGCGGTCGCTCGTCAGCGGCTCGCGGGTATCACGGCCAAGTATTACCCGGAGGTGGACGAGTACGTCGTGCGGGTGCCCGCGGGCATGCCCCGAGGAGCGGGCGAGAACTCACTGGCGACGGAACTGATTTCGACGGGTGATTACGAGTACGTCGTGCCGGATTGGACGCTGTTCCCGAATGCAGCGCCCAACGACCCGCTGTACGGCAGCCAGTGGCACCATCCGGTGATCGGATCGCCGACGGCGTGGAACTACACGTTTGGCAGTTCGACGATCATCTCCGCGGCGACCGATACCGGCATCGACGTGAACCACCCGGATCTCGCCGGCCACCGCATTCCGGGGTACAACGCCCCTGCCAACCTGGCGGAAGTGGACGGCGGCGGCGTGGTGGATGTCAACGGGCACGGGACGCACGTGGCGGGCTGCGCCGCGGCCATCGGCAACAACGGCGTGGGCGTGTCGGGCGTCAACATGAACGCGCGGATCATGATGTGCCGCGTGACCGACGCCTCGAACGGCAGCGCGAGCTCATCGGAGATCCTGGAAGGTGCTCGCTGGGCGGTCGATCACGGCGCGAAGGTCATCGGGTCAAGCTACTCGGGCGTGTCGTCGGCGTCGATCCAGACGACGGGCGCGTACATCCGCGGCAAGGGCGGCATCTATTGCTACGCCGCGGGCAACGACAGCGCCAACCTGTCGTCGTTCGACTACCCGGACGTGATCGTGGTGGGGGCCTCGGATTCTGGCGACAACCGCGCGGGCTTCTCCGCGTATGGACGGGCGGTGGACGTGTTCTCGCCCGGCGTCGGCATCCTGTCGACGGTCGTCGGCGGAGGCTACCAGGCCTGGAGCGGTACGAGCATGGCGACGCCTGTGTGCAACGGCGCGCTGACCATGATCTGGTCGGCAAACCCGTCGCTCACCGCGGACCAGGTCGAGGACATTCTCTTCTACGCCTGCGACGACCTTGGGGCCGGCGGGGAGGATGAAACCTACGGCTGGGGCCGCATCAACGTCGGCCGAGCGGTCCAGTGGGCGGTCGGGCCCGCGCCGGCGGTGGCGATCAACGACTCGGTGCTCGCGCTGACGTCGATCCCCCAGAAGGTGGACGCGCTCGCCAATGACGTGGCGCTCGACGGAGGCAGCTTCAACATCATCTCGTTCAATGCGACGAGTGCTCGCGGTGGAACCATCGCGAAGTCGGTGGGAACGGGGCCCGGCGGGCGGGACCAGTTCATCTACACCGGGCCGACCACGCCCGGCGCCGACTCGTTCACGTACACGATCCAAGGCACGTCGGGCGGGCCATCGACCGCGACTGTTTCGGTGAACGTGGACAATGCGGCCGGGTACCTCGATCCGGCCAATCCCGCGGAAACCCGAGCGGGCCTTGACGTCTCGTACTACGACCTGAGCAGCCCGTCGCAGCTGCCGAATTTTGTGGCGCTCACGGCGTTCAAGACCGACTCGGTCGAGCGGATTTCCTTCAACTCGACCAACGGAGTCTTCTCGACCAGCGAGCGGTCGACGGACTTCGGCGCTGTTTACGAGGGGTACGTCCTGATCGACCAGCCCGCGGAGTACACCTTCTACGCAAACTCGGACGACGGTTCGAAGCTCTACATCGGGTCCACGCTCGTCGTGAACAACGACGGCCTCAAGAGCTCGTCCCCGATCTGGCTGAGCATGGTCGAGAAGTCGGGGAAGGTAAAGCTCAAGGCGGGCGTGCACGCGATCCGCGTGGAGTTCTTCGAGCACACCGGGAGCGCCGGGTTGATTGTTTCGCTCGAGGGCCCGGGCATGCCCAAGGCGGTCATCCCGGCGTCGAAGTTCTCGCGTGATCCCGCACCGTGCCCGGCGGACTTTGACGGTTCAGGCTTCCTCGACATCGACGACTTCGATGCGTTCGTGGCGGCGTTCGAGGCCGGCGACGAATCGGCCGATTTCGACGGCTCGGGCTTTGTGGACATTGAAGACTACGACGCGTTCGTGGCGGCGTTTGAAGCCGGCTGCTGAGAGAGCCGGCTCACTCTTCCCCGCACGCCGCCTCGACCTCACCGCCGAGGGAGACGGCCTGCTCGCGCATGCCGCCGGCCTCGGCCATCCAT
>JAIBBI010000084.1 GCA_019694755.1 Gemmataceae bacterium | reverse complement strand
CTGCTCGAGGTCGCCGATCTGGCGGGCTGTTTCGGCACGACCGTGAGTCTCGACGATGCCGATCACGACATCGACGCCCTGTTCCTTGAGTCGCCGACCCTCCTGGAGCATTTCGTAGGTTTTGCCGACGCCGGGGGCGAAGCCGAGATAGACCTTGAGCCGGCCGCGGCTCTGGGCGCGGATCAGGTCGAGGAATTTCTCGGGAGAGGGGCGGTCGCTCATGTGGGCGGCTCCGCCGGGAGCGTGAGGGTCATGGTGGTGCCCGCGCCGAGCGTGCTGGCACAATCGATCCGGCCGCCGTGCGCCTCGGCGACCTCGCGGACGATGGCGAGCCCGAGGCCGGTGCCTTGCGGGTCGTCGCGGCCGGCGACGCGGTAAAAGCGGTCGAAGATGTGCGGGACGTCGGTGTCGGGGATGCCGACTCCGGTGTCGGCGACCGAGAGCGTGATCGAGTCGCCGGCGGCAGCGGCCGTGAGCGTGATCCGGCCGCCCGCTCCGGTGTGACGCAGGGCGTTGTTGACGAGGTTGTTCAGCGATTGCGACAGGCGGGCGGTGTCGACGCAGACGCGCGGCAAGCCAAGGGGTGCCTCGACGACGACGGCAACCTGCCGGTCTTCCGCCTGCGTGCGGGCGGCGTCCGCGGCCGCTCGGAGCAACTCACCCGGATCGGCGGGGACGAGCGACAGCGCGCCGGACAGGTGCTCGAGTTTGGCCAGGGCAAGCAGTTGCTGAATGAGTGTGTGCAGCCGCTCGGCGTTGGTGCGGGCTTCGAGCAGTAGCTCGATCTGCTTGGGCTCGAGGGGGCCGACCGCTTCTTCGAGCAACACGTGGACGGCGAGCTGCACGCTGGTGAGCGGCGTTTTGAGCTCGTGGCTGACGGTGGCCACCCAGTCGCTCTTGAGCTGATCGAGCAGGCGAAAGCGCGTCACGTCGGAGAGTACGACCGCGATGCCGAGCGTCTCGCCGTCCGGTGCGGCGATCGGTCGGGCTTGTGGTAGGAAGGCGTGTTCGGCGTCGGCCCTCGAGAGCAGGACGGCTTCATCCAGACTTTCGCTGACGGCGGGGCGGCGGTTTTTCAGGGCGGATTCGATCAGTGGGCGGATCGGCTCGGGCGGTAGCCAGACGGGGCTGACGCCGGAGTCGGCTGCGCGGATGCCGAAGAGGCGGGTGGCCGCGGGATTGGCCAGTTCCACTCGGCCGGTCGGGTCGAGGACGATGACGGGATCGGGGAAGGCGTCGACCGTGGCCTGGGCGGCGAGGCGGGCCCGCGAAAGCTGGTCGGAACCGGATTGCCGGTAGGCGCGCAGGCGGGTGGCCATGGCGTTGAAACTGTCGGCGAGTTTGCCGATCTCGTCGTGACTGACGACGGGGACGACCTGCTGCCAGTCGCCCGAGCCGATCGCCTGGGCGGCATGCGTGACGGTGCGGATCGGCACGAGGATGCTGCGCTGCAGCCACCAGATGGCGAGCGCGGCGAGGAGCAGCGAGCCGGCGACGGCCGCGGCGAGGACGCGGGCCGGCCGGCCGGCGGCATCGCGGGCGGCACGGTCGGCCTGGTACATCGCGTCTTCGTTCAGCGACCGGATGGCAGACCGGCTCGCGTCGGCCCGGCGGATCGCCGACTGGATGTCGGCAACGGCAGCGCGGTCCGCGGGCCAACGCCGGCAGGCGCGGGCCAAATCGCCCACGGCCTCGGCCAGAACGCGTGCGGCATCGCCTTCGCCGGCGATCGTGATGTTGCCCAACTCAACTTCCGTGGAAGCATGCGCCTGGGCCAGCGCGTCGGCGGGTACGGCCTCACCCGAGAGCACGGTCCGCTCGATGGCGGCGAGCGCGTCGGCGAGATCAGCCATAGCGCGGAGGCTGACGTAATTGTCGCGGATGATCTCTTCGGAGGTCCGGCCGAGGTTGTCGAGCAGGCCCAGCCCGGAGACGCCGACCGCCACGATGAGAGCGACCAGCGGGGCGACCGTGAGCAGGATCCGGCGTCGCAGCGAGGACTTCATAGCCCGAGCTTCTTCCGCTTGCGGTACAGCGTGCTGGCGTCGATGCCGAGAATGGCCGCGGCATCGTCGAGTGATGGGGCGACGGCGAGCACTCGGCGGATGTGCTCGGTTTCGAGTTCGTCGAGCGTGACGCGTTGGCCCACCTCGGCGGGCTGTGCGGATCGGGCGAGCGGGGCGGGCAAATGGGCCAGGCCGACGTCGTCGTCGGACGACAGGATGACGCTGCGCTCGATGGCGTTGCGGAGTTCGCGGAGGTTGCCGGGCCAGGTGTGGCGGGCGAGCGCGGCGCGGGCGGCATCGGTGAATCGCAATCCCGGTCGGCCGAGTTGCCGGGCGAAGAACGCCAACAAGTGGTCGGCAATCCTCGGCAGATCGCGCGGGCGATCCCGCAGCGACGGCAGTGTAATCTCGATGACGTTGAGCCGGTACAGGAGGTCCTCGCGGAACCGGCCCGCGGCCACGTCGCCCGGGAGGTCGCGGTTGGTGGCGGCGATGATGCGGACGTCGGCGTTGCGGGTGCGGGTCTCGCCGAGGCGTTCGTACGACTTGTCCTGCAGGAAGCGGAGCAGTTTCGGTTGCAGGGGCAGGGGCAGGTCGCCGATCTCGTCGAGGAACAGCGTGCCGCCGTCGCCCGCGGCGACTTTGCCGTCGGTGGCCTCGGTCGCGCCTGTGAACGCGCCTTTGGCGTGGCCGAACAGCTCGCTTTCGAGCAGTTCGCCCGAGAGGCTCGGGCAATGGACGACGACGAAGGGCCGGCGGGCCCGCCTACTGCGCTCGTGAATGAGCCGGGCGAAGACGCCCTTGCCCGTGCCGCTTTCGCCGCGGAGCAGCACGGCGGCCTCGGTGGGGGCGACGCGCTCGACGATGGCGAGGGCGGCGTGCATCGCCGGTTCTTCGGTGGATAGTTCGATGTCGGGCGACTGGTCGCGGACCTGCTCGCGGAGGGAATCGACCTCGGCCCGCAGGCCGCGGAGTTGCTCCCAGCGATCGAGCACGAGGCGGAGTTGAGCGGGCGTGAACGGCTTGGGCAGGTAATCAAACGCGCCGCCCCGCATGGCCGCGACTGCGGAGTCGATGGCCGCGAACGCGGTCATGATCACGACGCCCACCGTTGGTGGCGCTTTTGCCAGCGCGGGCAATAAATCGAGGCCCGACTCGCGACCGAGTCGCAGGTCGACGAAGGCGAGGTCATAACGATCGGCCTGTACGGCGGCGAGACCCGCGGGGCCGGTCGCCGCTTCGGTGACGTGGTGGCCCATGCTCTCCAGCGTGAGCCGGAGGGTCTTGCGAAGGCTCGGTTCGTCGTCGATGATCAGAAGGTTCACGCGGCCCCTCCGATTACAATATGTGCGAATCGCGTGCCGATGGAATGTCCCGGGCCATCGCAGCGACTGGGAACGCGTTGGCCGGCATTTTGCACGATGCAACTTGCATTATGCCTGATCCGGCCGGTAGCTCCCAACATGCCGGATGCCGCGAAACCGCTTCGGGCACCGGTACATTCGACCTGGGCGGAGGCTTGGCACGCGGAGTGCAGTGATCGTATTCGCCCGATACCCGCAGGCGACTCAACCGATGGACCCGCTAACGACGCACTTGCTGTACTGGGCGGTCGGGTTGACGCTGCTCGGCCTGCTGGCCGGGTTTGTGGCGTTCTGCGACCGGGTTTAGGAGTCGGCCGTGCTGCCATTGATTGCACTCGTTACGCTGTTTCTCGGTATCTACTTGTTGGCCGCGCTTCTGCGTCCCGAGTGGTTCTAACCCGTCGCGCCGGATGGCGCGACCGAGGAGTTCATGATCCTGCTTCCCATCATCATCGTCGGCACCGCGGTCGTCCTGGCCGTGCCGCTGGGCCGGTACATCGCGCGCGTGCTCGACCGGCCGCACGACCACGGACCGACTGGAATCGTCGACACAGGCCCGATGTCGTGGAAGGACTACTGCCTGAGCCTGCTCGTTACCAATGCGCTGGCGTTTTCGGCGGGTTACTTACTCCTTGCGGCGCAGCACGTGCTGCCGTTGAATCCCGATGACAAACCTGCGCTTGCGCCGAGCACGGTGTTCAACACGGCCGCATCGTTCCTGACGAACACCAACTTGCAGCACTACTCGGGAGAGGTGCACCTCTCGTACGGCAGTCAGTTGTTCTTCATCACCTGGAAGCAGTACCTCACGCCGGCCATTGGCCTCGCGGCCCTCCTGGCGGTGATCCGCGGCCTGCGCGGCGACGCGAATCTCGGCAACTTTTATGTCGATACGATTCGCGGTGTGTTCTATCTGTTCCTGCCGCTGAGCCTCGTCGCGGCGATCCTGCTTGTCGTCGGCGGAGTGCCAATGACGCTCGCAGGGGCGGAAAAGGTCACGACGCTGGAAGGGGCGGAGCAGATCATCGCCCGCGGCCCGGTGGCCGCGGTTGTCGCCATCAAGCAACTCGGGACGAACGGCGGCGGCTACTTCGGCGCCAACTCCACCCACCCGTTCGAGAACCCCTCGGCTTTTACCAACGTCGTCGAGTGCATCAGCATTCTGCTCGTGCCGATGGCCTGTGTCGTGATGTTCGGCCGGATGCTGCGAGCGCCCCGGCAGGCGGTTGTTGTTTTTTCGGTAATGCTCCTGTTTCTGGTGGCCATGATCGTCGGCGGATTGGTGACAGACACTTTTGCGCCGAATCCCGGGTTGGCAGGGCTGCCCCTCGATCAGAGTGCGGGCAACCTGGAAGGCAAGGAACTTCGATTCGGCACGACGGCCGGGGCGACTTGGGTGGCCTGCACGACGGCGACGTCGAACGGGTCGGTGAACTGCATGCACGACAGCCTGAACCCGCTGGCTGGCCTGGTCCCACTAGCGGGAATGTGGCTCAACTGCGTGTTCGGCGGAGTCGGCGTCGGGCTGATCAACTTCCTCGTCTACCTGATCGTCGCGGTGTTCTTCGCCGGCCTGATGGTCGGGCGAACCCCGGAATACCTCGGCAAAAAGGTCGAAGCCCGCGAAATGAAACTGGCCATGCTGGCCCTGCTTATTCACCCGCTCATGATCCTGGGGCCGACCGGAGTCGCGGCCGTCAGCGACTGGGGCACCGGCGCGACGAGCAACCCCGGTGCGCACGGGATGTCGCAGATGCTTTACGAGTTCACCTCGGCCTCCGCGAATAACGGCTCCGGCTTCGAGGGGCTGGGCGACACGGTAGGCACGCTGGCCGACGCCCGGAGCCCCGAGAAAGCCGACGCGATGCGCCGCGCCGTGGTATGGGACGTCCTAACGGCGGTCATCATGGTGGCCTGCCGGTTCATCCCGATGTTCGCGCCGATCGCCTTGGCGGCCTCGCTGGCGGTCAAACGGCCGACGCCGATCACCGTCGGGACGTTGCGCACGGACACACCGACGTTTGCCCTGGTCTTGGTCGGCACGATTCTGCTGGTGGGTGCGCTGCTGTTTCTGCCCGCGGCCGCGCTCGGGCCGATCGCCGAACACCTCGCCCTGACGGCTCCGTGACAGCCATGAATGCACCCCGCGCCAAGCTTCCGACGGTGGTTGACATGACGACTTTTGTTCCCGGTCCGACGCCCGAACAGATGAAACTCGCCCGGCGATCCGACCGGGCGGGGCGACTGTTCGAGCCTGTACTTCTCCGGTCCGCGGCCCGGCAATCGCTCGTCATGCTCCGGCCGGACATTCTGTGGAAGAACCCCGTGATGTTCACGGTGGAAGTCGGCACCGTTTTGTCGCTGATCTTCATGGTGACGGAGCCGAGCCGGTATCTCATCATCCTGAATGTGTGGCTCGTCGCCACGCTGCTGTTCGCCAACTTCGCCGAGGCCATCGCGGAGGCCCGTGGCAAGGCCCAGGCCGACACCCTGCGGCAGACCAAGCAGGCCACGCCCGCCCGGCGGCAGCGACTCGACGGCACGCTGGAGGAGGTCGTTTCCACGTCGCTGACGGCCGGCGACGTCGTGCTGGTCGAAGCCGGGCAGATCATCCCCGCCGACGGTGAAATCATCGAAGGGGTCGCCAGCGTCGACGAGTCGGCGATCACCGGCGAATCCGCGCCAGTCGTGCGCGAGGCCGGGGGCGATCGCTCGGGTGTCACCGGAGGCACGCGCGTGCTGTCGGACTGGATCACTATCCGCGTCACCGTCCGGCCCGGTGAATCGTTCCTCGACAGGATGATCGCGCTGGTCGAGGGGGCGACCCGCCAGCGTACGCCGAACGAGATCGCGCTCGCGCTCGTGCTCGCGGCCTTCGCGCTGGTGTTCCTGATCGTAACGGCCACGTTGTGGCCGCTGGCCCGGCATGCCGAGAACTACACCGGCCGGGCAGGGCTCGGCACCGACATCCCGACGCTGGTCGCGCTGCTCGTCTGCCTGATCCCGACGACGATCGGCGCGCTGCTGGCGGCCATCGGCATTGCGGGAATGGACCGCGCCTTGCGGGCCAACATCATCGCCAAGAGCGGCAAGGCGGTCGAAGTGGCCGGGGATGTCGACACGCTGCTGCTCGACAAGACCGGCACGATCACGATGGGCAACCGGCGGGCGACCCGGTTTCTGCCGTTTGCCGGATTCAGCGCGACGGACGTGGGTCGGTTGGCCGCCCTCGCGTCCGGCTCCGACGAGACGCCGGAAGGCCGGAGCATCGTCGATCTGTACCGCAAGTCGCCCGGCGCAACCGCGGTGGACACGCCACTGGATGCGACCTTTGTGCCGTTCACGGCGCAGACACGAATGAGCGGTCTCGACATCCCCGGCCGTCCCGCGATCCGAAAAGGTGCGGGCGATGCCGTGATCCGCTACGTCCGATCGCAGGGAGGGACGCCGCCGGTCGACGTGCAGCGGCAGATCGACGCCGTCGCTTCGGAAGGCGCGACGCCGCTGCTCGTTGTCGAAGGCGATTGCATCGCTGGCCTGGTAGTACTAGAGGATATTCTTAAGCCGAACATCCGCGACCGGTTCGAGCGTCTCCGCCGGATGGGTCTGCGAACGGTGATGGTCACGGGCGATAACCCGCTGACGGCGAAGTCGATTGCCGGGCAGGCCGGCGTCGATGATTACATCGCCGAGGCCACGCCCGAGGCAAAACTTGAGTACATCCGCAAGGAGCAGGCCGCGGGAAAGCTCGTCGCCATGATGGGCGACGGTACCAACGACGCGCCGGCGCTCGCTCAGGCCGACGTCGGCGTCGCCATGAATTCCGGCACGCAGGCGGCGAAGGAGGCCGGCAACATGGTCGACCTCGACAGCGACCCGACCAAACTCATCGAAGTCGTCGAGGTCGGCAAACAACTACTGATGACCCGCGGCGCGCTGACGACGTTCAGCATCGCCAACGACGTGGCGAAGTACTTCGCGATCGTGCCCGCGTTGTTTGCCGGTACCTTGCCCGCATTGCAAAGGCTCGACTTCATGAGGCTCGGCTCACCGACGTCGGCGATCCTCTCGGCCGTGATCTTCAACGCCCTGATCATCCCGCTGCTGATCCCGATCGCACTGCGGGGCGTGACGTACCGGCCGATCGGGGCGGATGCGCTACTGCGTCGCAACCTGTTCGTCTGGGGTCTGGGCGGCATCGTCGCGCCGTTCGTCGGAATCAAGCTGATCGACTGGCTGATCGTGTCGCGGGTGGTGTGATCATCGTACGCTTCTTCGAAGCGTCGCTAAGCGGGGAATTTATGGGACATCTGCGGGCGAATGTGGTGCTGCTGGGCGGGACGTTTGTCGCGTGTGCCATCGCCTATCCGCTGGCCGTCCTTGGGTTGGCACAGGCGGTTCTGCCTCTCTCGGCGAACGGCAGCCTGGTCGATCGCGACGGCCGGGTCGTCGGGTCGGTACTGATCGCTCAGAACTTCACGAGCGCGAAGTACTTCCACGGCCGGCCGTCGGCATGCGATTACAACGCGGCGGCGTCCGGCGGCAGTAATCTGGCTGCCAGCAATCCCAAGTTGCGGGAGCGAGTAACGGAGCAGCTGACGAAGCAGTACACGGGGCAGTCCAACGTACCGTGCGACCTCGTGACGGCGTCGGGGTCCGGACTCGATCCACACATCTCACTGGCCGGGGCCTTGCCCCAGGCAGACCGCGTCGCGACGGCCCGCGGCCGTCCGCGGTCGGTGATTGAAGAACTGCTCCGGCGGTCGGCGACGACTCCGCCGGACGGTGTGCCGATCGTGAATGTGCTGTTGGTCAATCTCGCGCTCGACGACTCGTGACCGGCGGGAAATTGTCGAATTCGGGGTACAATACCCCCCTCGACAGTTTCCTACCGGGGATTCCACGATGTCCAGCGATGCGTCCGCGGCCCGGGTGCGATTGAATCACGCTCCTGATATTGAATTTCCGTTCGTGGTTGGCGTGATCGCCGACTTGTCGGCTCATCGTGCGTCACACCTGCCGCCGCTCGCGGACCGCGAGTTTATCGAGATCAACAAGTCCAACTTCGACAAGCGACTGGCGCAGGCGGGCCCCCATCTCTCGATTCGTGTACCGGACCTGTTGACCGGCGAAGACGAGAAGCTGGATGTGGACCTGACATTTCTGTCACTCCGCGACTTTGAGCCGGCCGCGGTGGTTCAGCAGTTGCCGATGCTGAAGCGGCTCACCAATGACCGCACTGTGATTGCGAATTCAGAGCGAGACCTGAAGGAGATTGACCGCCGGCTCTCGAGGCAACTCGCGGCCGTGCTTCATCATCCCGAGTTCCGCCGGCTGGAGCGGACGTGGCGAGGGCTCGAGTATCTCGTCTCGCTGGTTCCCGCCGATGCCTCGGTGAAGATCAAGGCTCTCAACGTCAATCGCAAGACGCTGACGCAAGACTTGGCGGAAGCCGACGGTTTCGACCAGAGCACGCTATTTCTCAAGGTGTACGACGACGCCCTCGAATCACCCGAGTGCGAGCTGTTCGGCATGCTCGTATGCGACGAAGAGTTCTCGCACGCGGCTCAGGACCTGGAGTTGCTCCGCGGCCTGGCCGGCGTGGCGGAGTTCTCCCTCGCGCCGCTCGTGGCCGGGACGGGGCCGGCGATGTTCGGCTGCGAGAAGTTCGCGGACCTGCCGGCCGCTCGCAACCTCGCGACCAAGTTCGAAGGCCCGGAATATGCCGGCTGGCGATCGTTCCGCGACAGCGAAGAATCGCGGTTTGCCGGACTCACGCTGCCGCGGGTGCTCGGTCGTTCGCATTATGATCCGATCACGCATCCCGTGGGCGACTTCGAATTCGATGAAGGAGTTGACGGCACGGGCGAGGCCCATCAGCTTTGGATGAGCGGGGCGTGGGCGGTGGCCGGCCGGGCGGTGCAATCGTTCGCGAAGAGCGGTTGGTTCCGGGGCATGACCGGCCCGGTCGAGGGGTTGCAGGCGTTGGCCGTCGTCGACGGTGGCCGGACGCGCCGGCAGTATGCGGAGACGGTGATTGCCGATTCCGCGGCCGTCGAGTTGAGCAAGCTCGGCTTTCTGCCGCTCGTGGAGCAGACCGGTGGGGTCGGCGTCGCCGGCCTGGCCTCGTGCCAGAAGCCGAAGCAGTTTCACGATTCGCGAATCACCGCGCACGCGGCCACCGGTGCGAAGCTGGATTATCTCATGTCGCTGGCCCGCTTCCCACTGCTCCTGAAGGCAATGGCACGGGCGACGCTGGGCGGCCACTCGTCGGCGGGCGAGTTGGAGCGGGCGCTGGGTAAGGCGCTCGGGCAGTACGTCGTGACAGATGGAGCCGACACGCCAGCCCGGCCACTTCGCGAGGCGAGCGTGCAGGTCATCAAGCCGCAAGGCGCGCCGTACCATCAGGCCAAGCTCCGGCTCCGTCCGCACTTTCAGATTGAGGATCCCGACTTCTTCATGAACTTGCAGACCGAGATTCCGCTGCGGACGTAACGCATTCAAAGGTACACCGGGGAGGACAGGTCCATGTCGCAAGGCTCGAAAGACCGCAGGGTGGACATCCACGACGTCCGCACCGGAAACTCGGTGGCCGACTTCAAGCAGGCGTTTCAGGACAACCTGCATTTCCTGCTGGCGCGATTCCCGGCCGTGGCCACGCGCAACGACAATTACATGGCATTGGCCTATACCGTCCGCGACCGGATGCTGCGGAGGTGGGTGGCGACGGCCCACACTTACTATGAGAAGGCGTCGCGGACCGTCTGCTATCTGTCGGCCGAGTATCTGCTCGGGCCGCACCTCGGCAACAACCTGCTCAACCTCGGGCTGACCGACACGGCCCGGCAGGCGATGAAGGAACTCGGCTTCGATCTCGACGACCTGATCGATCAGGAGGAGGAGCCGGGCCTGGGCAACGGCGGCCTCGGCCGGCTGGCCGCGTGTTACCTCGACTCGCTGGCGACGACGCAGATTCCCGCCATCGGGTACGGCATCCGCTACGAATTCGGCATCTTCGATCAGGCGATCAAGGACGGGGCCCAGGTCGAAATCACCGACAAATGGTTGCGGTTCGGCAACCCGTGGGAGATTCACCGGCCCGAAATCGCCTTCCGCGTCGGGTTCGGCGGGACAACGAAGTCGTGCCGCGACGCCGCCGGGATCGACCGTGTTACATGGACGCCGGACAGGTACGTCATGGGCGTGGCCTACGACACTCCGATTATGGGCTTCCGCGTCAACACCGTGAACCTGTTGCGACTCTGGCAGGCTCAAGCGGCCGAGTCGTTCGACTTCCAGTCGTTCAATGCCGGCGACTATTTCGGCGCGGTCAACGACAAGATCGTGTCCGAGAACATCACCAAGGTTCTCTACCCGAACGACTCGGCCATGCAGGGCAAAGTACTGCGGCTCCAGCAGCAGTACTTCTTTGCGTCGTGTGCGCTTCAGGACATCATCCGCATGTTCGGCCAGCGATCGAAGGGGCTCGCGGGGCTGCCTGACAAGTTCACTGCCCAACTCAATGACACCCATCCCTCCATCGCCGTGGCCGAACTGATGCGGCTGCTGGTCGATGTCTATTGTGTCGACTGGGACTCCGCGTGGGACATGACCAGGCAGTTCTTTGCGTACACCAATCACACGCTGCTGCCCGAGGCACTCGAAGTCTGGCCGCTGGAGATGTTTGCCCAATTGTTGCCCCGGCACCTGCAGATCATTTTTGAGATCAACCGCCGGTTTCTCGACCAGGTGCGGGCGAAGTTTCCCGGCGACGAGGACCGCGTTCGCCGGATGTCGCTCATCGGCGAGACCGGCGGGCGGTCCGTTCGCATGGCCCACCTCGCCACCGTGGGCAGCCACACCGTCAACGGCGTCGCCGAGCTTCATTCGCGATTGCTGCGCGAGCAGGTGCTGCACGATTTCGCCGAGTTGGAGCCGGGCAAGTTCCGCAACGTGACCAACGGCGTCACGCCTCGGCGGTTCGTCGCGCTGGCGAATCCGCACCTGAGCGGCCTGATCACCAAGGCCATCGGCGACAAGTGGATCGGCGACCTCGACGACCTCCGGCGATTGGAGACATTTGCCGAGGACGCCGGGTTCCGCAAGGAATGGCGGGCGGCACGGCGTGCGGCCAAAAATGGACTGATTGCCATGGGCAAAGAGCGGGCCGGCGTGGCCACCGATCCGGACAGCCTCTTCGACGTGCAGGCCAAGCGATTCCACGAGTACAAGCGGCAGCACCTCAACATCCTGCACGTGATCGCCCAGTATCTCTGGATTCACGACAACCCGGGTGTCGCACTTGTGCCTCGTACGTTTGTGTTCGGCGGAAAGGCGGCCCCGGGCTACATGATGGCCAAGCTGATCATCCGCCTTATCAACGGCGTGGCGGAAGTGGTCAACAGCGACAAGGTCGTCGACGGCCGAATCCGGGTACTGTTCGTGCCGGATTACAACGTGAAGACCGCGCAGTATGTGTACCCCGCGGCCGACCTCTCGGAGCAGATCTCGACGGCGGGCAAGGAGGCTTCGGGTACCGGTAACATGAAGTTCGCCCTCAACGGCTCGCTGACCATCGGCACGCTCGACGGAGCGAACATCGAGATTCGCGATGCTGTTGGGGAAGAGAATTTCTTCTGCTTCGGTCTGACGACCGAGGAAGTAGCCGCCTGGCAGTCGCGCGGGTACGCCCCCCGCGGGTTCCTGGAGCAGCATGCCGAATTGACCCGCGTGCTCGATACGATTGCCGGCGGCCTGTTCGGGCGCGGCGACGAGAACCTGTATCAGCCTCTCGTAGATAACCTGCGGAACCACGACCCGTACTTCGTGCTGGCCGATTACCCGAGCTACGCGGCATGTCAGGCGAGAGTCAGTCAGGCGTTCCGGGATGTGGAGCAGTGGACCCGCATGTCGATCCTCAATGTCGCACGGATGGGCCGGTTCTCGTCCGACCGCAGTATCCGCGACTACTGCCGGGACATCTGGAAGGTCAAGCCGGTGCCGATCGAGGTCGGGTAGCGGGACGTTGACCGCAATACAGGTTGGGCGGTTGCCCGAGGCACGTTGTCAACCGGGTGATGGCGGCAGTGAGTTTCGCTGCGCTACGCCAGGATGTCGTGGACCACGTGACCGTGGACATCGGTCAGGCGAAAGTCGCGGCCCGCGTAGCGGTACGTGAACTTTTCGTGGTCGAAGCCGAGGAGATGCAACATCGTCGCGTGCAGGTCGTGGACGTGGACTTTGTTCTGCTCGGCCTGGAAGCCGAACTCGTCGGTCGCGCCATAGGCGAGGCCACCCTTCACGCCGCCGCCCGCGAGCCACATCGAGAAGCCGTAGTGGTTATGGTCCCGGCCGTTGATCTTGCCGGAATTCGCTCCCGGGGTCGGCAGTTCCACGGTCGGGGTCCGGCCGAACTCGCCGCCCCACACCACGAGCGTCGCGTCGAGCAGGCCACGCTGCTTGAGATCTTTCAATAACGCCCCGATGGCCTGATCGCAATCCTTTGCCAGTTTGCGGTAGGTGACTTCGAGGTCGTCGTGGCTGTCCCAAGGTTGCCCGCCGCCGTGCCAGACCTGGACCATCCGCACGCCCCGCTCGACGAGTCGCCGGGCGATCAGCATCTGCCGGCCGTGCACGCCCGGCCCGTACATGTCGCGGATCGATTGCGGTTCTTTCGCGACATCGAAGGCGTCGCTGGCCTCGGTCTGCATGCGAAACGCCAACTCGTAGGACTGGATGCGTGCTTCGAGTTGTGCATCGCTCTTACGATCGGCCTGATGCTGGCGATTGAGTTCCTGAAGCAGATCGATCTGCCGGCGCTGGTCTTTGATCGATAGGCCCCGATTGCGGATGTTCTCGATCAGCTTGTCGATGTCCGTGTGCTTGGTGTCGAGGTGAGTGCCCTGATAGATGCCGGGCAGAAACCCGGCCTGCCAGTTTTGCGATTCCTGAATCGGGTAGCCGTTCGGGCAGAGGACGACGAAACCGGGAAGATTCTGGTTTTCCGTCCCGAGGCCGTAAACGAGCCAGGAGCCGAGGCTCGGGCGGATCAGCCGGGCCTCGCCGCAGTTCATGAGCAGCAGTGACGGTTCGTGGTTCGGCACGTCGGCATGCATGGACCGAATGACGCAGAGATCGTCGGCGCTCGCCGCCACGTGCGGGAACAACTCGCTGATCTCCAGTCCGCTCTCCCCGTGCTTCGCGAACTTGAACGGCGAAGGAAACGCGGCCCCGGTCTTGCGTTCGGTCTTGAGGTTCGGAGATGGTAAAAGCTTGCCGGCATACTTCACGAGCGACGGCTTGGGGTCGAACGTGTCGACATGCGACGGCCCGCCGTTGGCGAAGATATGAATGACGTGCTTGGCCTTGCCTGGGAAGTGCCCGGGCCGGGCCGCGAGCGGGCGCAGCGGGTCGATCTCCGTCGCGGACGCCCGGCGATCGAGAACGCTGCTGAGCGCGAGCATGCCGAGGCCCATGCCCGAGCGGGCGAGAAAGTTGCGACGGGTGCCGACGATATCCGCGTCCATGTCTGCGACTCACTCCGCAAATGCGAACTCGTTGGTGAGCAACAAGGTCTGGGCGTACCGTTCCCAGGCTGTCGCGCGATCGGCATCGGGGAATCCGGTGATGAAGCGTTCCCCGAGAATGACTTCCGAGAGGCGTGGCTCGCGGGCAAATAGCAGTTGGTACAGGATGGCGATCCGTTCGGCGGGGGCGGTCGCCGCCGCGACTTCGGGCCGATTGGCCAGTGATTTCGCGACGTGGGCGACGAATGGACTGTTCATAAGGAATAGGGCTTGCTGGGGCACGGTCGTGGTGAGGCGCTGCGGGGCGTGCAAGTCGGGGCTGGCAAAGTCGAACGTGCGGAAGACGCCGGGCAGATTTTGCCGCTCAACGTACCCGTAGACCGTCCGCCGGAAGGTGAACGGTTCCTTGACAATGTCGACGCTCGGGCCACCCATACGCAGGTCGAGCAAGCCTGAGGTCGCGAGCATACTGTCACGCAGGGCCTCGAATTCCAGACGCTGACGACGGAACTTCCACAGCAGGCGATTCTCGGGGTCTCTTGCAAGCGCGTCGCGCCGATCGGTACTCGACTGCTGGTAGGTGGCGGACAGCAGTATGGTGCGGTGGAGTTTCTTGATTGACCAACCGTCTTTGACGAATCGGTCGGCCAGCCAGTCGAGAAGTTCCGGATGCGACGGGGGGTCGCTTCGCAGGCCGAAGTCGCTGGGGGTGGTCACGAGTCCCTGACCGAAATGGTGCTGCCAGACGCGGTTGACGAGCACGCGAGCGGTCAGAGGATTTCGCGGGTCGGCGATCGCTTTGGCCAAGTCGAGCCGGCCGCTGCCGTCAGTAAACGGCCTGCGGTCGGGTTGGAGCACGGCCAGGAACTGCCGGGGAACGACGGGGCCGGGGTTGGACGGGTTGCCACGCAGGAACACGTGCGGCTGAACCGGCTGGGGAAGGTCGTTGACCACCATCGCTCGTGGCGGCGAGTCGGGTGAGAACAACCGATGTTCATGAAGTCGCGCGGTCAGCTTGCGAATCTGATCGCGGTCTTTGGGTGCCGCCTTCTTCTCCATCTGGTCTTGCGGCAGCGGCGGTACCGGCACGGCCAGGGCGGCCAGTGCCGTCACGGCGAGCGGCGAATCGCCGAGCAGGATCCCGCCCAATCGCCCGACTGCGGCCCGCTGCTCGTTTTTCGTGCGAACAAACTCTTTCAACTCGGTATCGCGTTTCGCGAGTTCCTGCTCGTAGGCCGCGGCATTCGGAGATGGAGCGATCGTCGGCAGTTCGCCCGGTTCCGTCGCGCTCGCAAAGACGCCGTACAGTGAGTAATAGTCCTGAATGGGGACAGGATCATATTTGTGGTCGTGGCACCGGGCGCAACTCACCGTCAGGCCCATGAGGCCGCGGGAGACCACATCGATTCGGTCGTCGATGATGTCCGGAGTGTTGTTGAGGAACCGCCGGCCGACGGTCAGTAATCCGAGCGCCGCCAGGGAACTCCGGTCTCCATCCATCGGCAGCCTGTCTGCGGCAATCTGCTCGAGAATGAACCTGTCGTAGGGCTTGTCGTCGTTGAATGCGCGGATGACATAGTCGCGGTATCCGTAGGCGAACGGGTATCGGCGTTCGCCTTCGAAAAAGTAGCCCATCGTGTCGGCATACCGGGCCACGTCGAGCCAGTGCCGGCCCCATCGCTCGCCGTACCTTGGCGACGCGAGCAAGCGATCAACCAGTTTGGCGACGGCGTCCGCCGCCTCGTCCTGTTCAAACGCCTTCACCTCGGCGGGGGTGGGTGGCAGGCCGTGCAAGTCGAGCGTCAGGCGACGAATCAGCGTGACGCGGTCGGCCGGCGGGTTCGGGGTCAGACCTGCCGTGGCGAGCTTGGTCTGAATGAACTGATCGATGGAGTTGACACCGGGTAGTGCGGATGCACGGACCGGTTGAAATGCCCAGTGACGATTGGCAGAATCGCCTGCCGGCTTGAGCGGGGTCGCGGGCCAGACAGCGCCGCTGCGGACCCATTCCGAAAAGGCGGCGATCTGCTCATCGGTCAGCTTCTGTTTGGGCGGCATCTTGAGGTCGCCCGATTGTCGCACCGCCTGAATGAGCCGACTGGCATCGGGTTTGCCGGCGACGATTGCCGGGCCGGAATCACCGCCGCGCTGAGCGCCTTCCTTCGTATCGAGGCGCAAGCCGCCCGACTGCTGCTGCTCGCCATGACACTTCAGGCACCGCTCGATGAGGACGGGTCGGACCTTCTTTTCAAAGAGCTCGTCGGAAACGTCGGCCGCCGCGCCGCCACTCGCGGCGGCGAGAATCATCAACGGTGCGAGCCAGGTTCCGTGCATCGAGTCGTCGCAGTCCGGTGGAGTCGGCCCTGCAACAGGGCCGTTCGAACTTCGGACTATCTTAACGCTGAAAGGGCCCGCGGGTCGGATTATTCGGCGAACCTGACCGTCCCGGACCGGAAATGCGAGGCGTTAGGAAACGAGTTTCTTCACGACATTGCCGCCCACATCGGTCAGACGAAAGTCGCGGCCCTGGAATCGGTACGTCAGTTTCGTGTGATCGAAGCCGAACTGGTTGAGAACTGTCGCGTGCAGGTCGTTGACGTGGACCTTGTCCTCGACCACGTTCCAGCCGATGTCATCGGTCCGGCCGATGGTCTGTCCGCCTTTGATGCCGCCCCCGGCCAGCCAGACGGTGAACGCGAACGGGTGGTGGTCCCGACCATTGAATGCCGGGAAGCCCGGGCGGTTCTCGGCGAGGGGCGTCCGCCCGAACTCGCTCAGCCACATGACCAGCGTCGAGTCGAGCAACCCGCGGCGCTTCAGATCCTTGAGCAACGCCGCGATAGGCTGATCGGCCATACCGCAGTTGAAGCCGAGTTCGAGATCGAGATCGTTGTGGTGGTCCCACGAGGCGTGAAAGAGGTTCACGAAGCGCACGCCGCGCTCGACCATCCGGCGGGCCAGCAGGCAGTTCTGGGCAAACCGACGGTACACGCCGGTTCCACCGCCGGCCCCGACGCCACCCCGGCCGCCCTTCTCGGGATCCTTGCGGTCGAGGCCGTAGAGGGCCAGTGTCTCCTTCGTTTCGCCGGAAAGGTCCATCAACTCCGGGGCGGCCGCCTGCATGCGGAAAGCTAACTCGTACGCGGCCGTGCGGCTGTTGATCTCCGGGTCGCCGAGCGTGGCGTGGCGAATGCCGTTCAGGTCGCGAATCGTCTCGATCGACCGCGCCTGAAGTTCGGTGGAGATACCGGGCGGGTTGGCGAGATTCAGGATGGGATCACCCTGCCCGCGGAAGAGCACGCCCTGATACGAGGACGGCAGGAACCCGCTCGCCCAGTTGGACGTGCCGCCGGAAGTGCCCCGCCCGGCCGTCAGAACGACATAGCCGGGCAGATTCTTCGACTCGCTGCCCAGCCCGTAATTGAGCCACGCGCCCATGCTCGGCCGGCCGAACTGGGTGTGCCCCGTGTTCATCAACAACTGGCCGGGGTGATGATTGAAGGCGTCTGTAACCATCGAGCGGACCAGTGCGATGTCGTCCGCGCACGTGGCCAGATTTGGCAACAGGTCGGACAACTCCATGCCGCACTGGCCGTGGCGGGCCCACTTCCGTGTGCTGCCAAGCACCGTCGCGGTCTCTTTCTTGATGAACGCGAATCGGACGTTCTTGGTAAACGATTCAGGCAACTTTTGGCCGTGCAACTTGACAAGTTCGTCCTTGCGATCGAAGAGATCGAGTTGGCTCGGCCCGCCTTCGAGATAGATGCAAATGCAATTCTTCGCCTTGGGCGCAAAATGGGGTGGCCGGACCGTGAGCGGCGACGCGTCCGCGCCGTCGCCACCTGCAGCGACAAGCCGGCCGTCCTCGCGCATCAGCGATGCCAATGCCAAGAGGCCGATGCCCGAGGCATTCGTTGCCAGGAAGTCGCGGCGGGACCGGTCGCAGGGGTTCATTCCGGCCTCATTCACGATTGATGCACTCATCGAGATTGAGCAACACGCGGGCGACCGCCGTCCACGCACCGGCCTCCGGCGGTCGCTCATTCACCAGCTTGAGCGAGTCGTCGTACCAACGGGACAGGCGGTCGGTTTCCGCTGGGGTCGGTGATCGGCCCAGTACGAGTTTCATCCCGAGAGCGATTCGTTCGGCCCGCGATCCGGACGCGCCGGCCAGTCGCTTGCCGAGCGATTGCGAGCACTCGACGAACACGATGTCGTTCATGAGTGTCAGGGCTTGGAGCGGAGTGTTCGATCGCTCCCGGCGAACGACGCAGACGTTGGAGTCCGGCGAATCGAAGTTCATCAACATGGGGTAAGGGCTGGTGCGCTGGAACCACGTGTACATGCCGCGGCGATACCGGTCCGGGCCCTTGCTCTCGACCCACCGGGCGCCTCCGCCGTAGGTGAGATCCGAGATTCCCTCGGGTTGCGGCGGGCGGACGCTCGGCCCACCGACGGTGCGATTCAACAACCCGCTCGATGCCAATGCCACATCGCGGACGAGTTCGCCTTCGAGTCGGATGCGATTCTGCCGGGCCAGCCAGTTGTTGAGCGGATCGCGGTCTTGCAGTTCAGGCCGGTGGGCGGATGATTGCCGGTACGTGGCCGAGGTCACGATCAGCCGGTGCATCTGTTTGAGGCTCCAGCCGCGGCGGATCACCTCGCTGGCGAGCCAATCGAGAAGTTCGGGGTGGCTCGGCTTGTCGCCTTGCGTGCCGAAGTCCTCGGGAGTCGTCACGAGCCCGCGGCCGAAATGATGCTGCCAGAGCCAGTTGGTCAGCACGCGTGCGGTCAGAGGATTGGCGGGATCGACGATCCACCGCGCCAGACTGAGCCGCCCGGGGTTGTCGTCGCGAAGCGGGGGAAGCACGCCCGGCGTCGCGGGGCTCACGGCGACGCCGGGCCGGAGAAAGTCGCCGCGGATCATGACGTGTGTCTTCCGGGCCGGCCCCATGGCGATAGTCGGCGCACGGCTGAGTTGTGGCGCCTTGGCCGCGTGGTCCTTCAGTGACTTCGTCAGTTTCTTGAGTTCACCGTCCTGCCCGACGAAGTGATCGGCGACCGCCTTCTTCTGAGCGTCGTTCCGCTGAGCCGGCTCGATAAGCAGGGCATCGCGGACCGGGGCCGGGAGCTTGCGCAACTCGGCAACCACCAGACCGGCTTCCCACTTCGCCTGCATGTCGGGCAGGGCGGACTTTCGCTGGTCTACTGCCGCCTTCAACTCGGCTTGTTTCGTTTCGTGAGCCTTTCGTGCGATTTCGAACCGTTCACGCTCGCCGGACACGGGTGCTTCGATGTCTTTCTCGACATCGCTGTTGAAGAAAGAGAAGAACTGGTAATATTCGCGCTGACTGATCGGGTCGTATTTGTGATCGTGGCACTGCGCACACCCGACGGTCAGGCCGAGAAACGTTTTGCCGGTGGTGTTGACCCGGTCGATGACCTGCTCGACACGGTACTGCTCGGGATCGACACCGCCTTCATGATTCGTGAGCGTGTTGCGATGAAAGCCGGTGGCGAGTTTCGTTTCCGGAGTCGCTTCAGGAAGAAGATCGCCGGCCAGTTGTGCGATCACAAACCGGTCGTAAGGCATGTCGCTGTTGATGGCCTGAATCACCCAGTCGCGGTAGCGCCAGGCCCAGGGTCGCCCGCCGTCCTTCTCGTAGCCGTCGGAGTCGGCATACCGGGCGGCATCGAGCCAGTGCCGGCCCCAGCGTTCGCCGTAATGCGGACTGGCCAGCAGTCGATCGACCAGCCGTTCGTACGCGCCCGGTTCGAGATCGCCGACGAACTCATCGACCTGTTCCAACGTCGGCGGTAGTCCTGTCAGATCGAGGCACAGCCTTCGAAGGAGCGTGTGGCGGTCCGCTTCCGGCGCCGGTGTCACATTCTGTTGTTCAAGCCGGGCCAAAATGAAACCGTCGATGGGATTGCGGACGAACTGCGAGTCGCGGACCTGAGGTATGGCGGGATTGCGGACTGGCTGGAATGACCAGTGATTGCTGCGTTTCGCCGTAGATTCCGGGCGATCATCCTTGTCGAACTTGGCTCCGTGCTCGATCCACGCGCGAAGTTTGCCGACCTCTTCGGCCGAGAGCGCCGGACCATCGGGCGGCATCTTCTGCTCGGCATCCAGACCGGCCACGAGTTGGAGCAGTTTGCTCTCGGCGGCTTTCGGACCCGGCACGATGACCGGGCCGGAGTTGCCGCCAGCAAGCGCGGCCTTGGCGACATCGAGTCGCAAGCCACCCTTTTTCTTCTCCGCGCTGTGGCATTTCCAGCACGATCGCTCGAGGATCGGTCGGATGTCTTTCGTGAAATCAACCGTGCCCGCAAACGCCGGCGGCAACTGACCGGCCGGCGGCTCAGCAAGGATGACGGCCGGGACGACCATCCCCATCATTACGAGCAACAATCGCATAGTCCCATCCCGGCAGGCTACCACCCACGGCTAATCTAACGTGATCGCCGTGCGAATGCCATCGCGTCCAACCGGAAACCACAAATGCCCGCAAAGGCATGTTGCATGCAGCACCTCCAATATGGGCGGCACGCTCTCTATCTTTCCCTTGAGATCAACCAGTCGCCGCCTCGGAAGGAATCACGCCAATGAAGGTTCTGATCGCGGACAAGTTCGCTGAGGCCGGGCGGGCGGCGGTGAAACAGGCGGGTGCCGAGGTCGTTTACGACCCGGACCTGAACGGCGATGCGCTGACGGCGGCCGTGCGGTCGACCGGTGCGGATGTCCTCGTCGTTCGCAGCACGAAGGTCCCCGCGGCAACTCTTGCGGCAGGTCGGCTGAGCCTTGTTGTGCGAGCCGGGGCGGGGTACGACACGATTGACGTGCCGGCCGCATCCGCACGCGGTATCTACGTATCCAACTGCCCGGGCAAGAATTCCATCGCGGTCGCCGAGCTGACCTTTGGATTGATGCTCGCACTCGACCGGCGTATCCCCGCGAATGTCGCGGACCTCAAGGCCGGCCGGTGGAACAAGACCGAGTACAGCAAGGCACGCGGCTTATACGGGCGGACACTCGGCCTCGTGGGCGTCGGCCGGATCGGGCAGGAAGTACTGGACCGCGCCCGAGCGTTCGGAATGCCCGTAGTGGCCTGGAGCCCGTCGCTCACTTCGGAAAAAGCCGCGACACTGGGAATCAGGGCCATGAGATCCCCGACCGAGGTGGCTGCGTCGTGCGACGTGTTGAGCGTCCACGTCGCGCTGACCGCCGGCACGCGCGGGCTCATCAGCCGTGAGGTGTTGGCGGCCCTCCGCCCTGGGTCGTTCTTCATCAACACGGCCCGGGCCGAAGTTGTCGATCAGGAGGCCCTGTTCGAAGCGGTCCGCGACCGTGGGATCCGGGCCGGGCTGGACGTGTTCGCCGGCGAACCGGCCGGCGGCACTGGCACTGTCTCCGACAAGATCTTTGAACTGGAAGGCGCCATCGGCACGCATCATATCGGCGCATCGACCGAGCAGGCTCAGGAAGCCATTGCCGACGAATCAGTACGGATCATAACCGAGTATCTCCGCACAGGCCGGGTGCCGAATGTGGTCAACCTTGCCAAGAAGAGCCCGGCGACGCATCTGCTGGTTGTGAACCACTTCGACCGTGTGGGGGTCCTGTCAGCCGTGTTCAGCCAACTCAAGCACGCCGGGATCAACGTGCAGGAGACGGAAAACGTCGTTTTCGAGGGAGCCGCCGCTGCCGTCGCCCGCATTCACCTCGATAGCGAGCCGCCGAAGGAGGCCCTCGACGCTATGCGGGCCGAATCGGCAGACATCATCGAACTG
>JAIBBI010000244.1 GCA_019694755.1 Gemmataceae bacterium | reverse complement strand
TGGGCTTCGGCGTGCTGTACCGCTCGATCTTCGACCTGGTCCGTGACTTCCTGCACGACGAGGCGCTCGGCGGCGAGGACAAGGTGCTGGCCCGCTATCTCAAACCCGATTTACTCATCGTCGACGACATGGGCATGAAGCAGTTGCCCAAGCGTTCGGGCGAGTACCTCTTCGAGATCATCCTGCGTCGGTACGAAACCCGCTCGACGATCATGACCTCCAATCGGCCGCTGGAGGATTGGGGCAAACTCATCGGCGACGTGCCCAGCGCGACCGCCATCCTCGACCGCTTCCTGCACCATGCCGAGATCGTCCGTATCACCGGCAGGAGCTATCGCTTGAGAAACCAGAACCAAAACCCCTCCGAGCAGTCCGAACGGCCGTCGGACGGTGACAGTTCCTGGTTACCGGGGCCCGAGTCAAAACCAGCCAAAGCGCCCTCCGGCTCCGGCGATGACCCTCACCCCTCAAAACCAGCCAAAGCGCCCTCCGGCTCCGGACCCAGGAAAGCCGGTTCAAAACCAGCCAAAGCGCCCTCCGGCTCCTTGCCGGCCGGGACCGGTGGCGAACAACCACCAGTCACCGACGACCCGTGACTCTTGCCACACTTGCCTTCCCGACAAACACGGCCGCCCGAAACGAACATCCGCGGAAAAATCCGCGGACCCGAGTTGATCACCAGACCAGCCGGGTTTACGCTTGCAAACCATGACGATCACCCATCACTTCAGTGGCTGGTTTTGAAGCGCCCACCGGTGGCTGGTTTTGAAGCGCCCGATGACACAAGGGCGTGCATCGAGGAAAACCTACTATCGGCAACCAGCTCAAATCGAGTTGGGTCGACGCCAAAAACTACCGGCGAAATCCGGTAGTTACCGCCCTGTCGGGTCATTTCGCGATGTCAAGTGCCATCGCAGTGAGCCCGCCGGTTAGAACCCCTCGTCGGATCTCGCTCCATGGCTCGATGTTCGCGTACACCTCGGCGCCTCCTGCGGACGGATGACGGGCTGTTCCCCATCATCGCAGACCACAGCAGTTCACGCTGAGCCAACTATCACTTCTCTGCCCCCATCATTCCCGGCCGCGCTGCGTCAGGTCCCCGCAAACGCAGTCGTTTCGCAGGGCAATTCTGCAACCTACACCGACTGAAGGAACCGCAAGCGGAAGGCGAGGAAGTCGCTGGTGTCCACGGAGCCGCTGCCGTCGAAGTCGAAGGCCGGGTTCGGGCTCAGGAACGCCAGCCGGAAGGCGAGGAAGTCGGCGGTGTTGACGGTGCCATTGCCGTCGGCATCGCCGTAGAGGCGGAAGAGTTTGTTGGCGGTATCGCCCACGAGGGAGTAATCACCGCCGGCTATGCCGTCGTCGTTGCCGTCGAGCGGGGTGCCACCAGCCGAGACGTTTCCGGCGAGGATGGTCAACGTGTATCGGCCGTCGATCAGCGAAGCGAACTGCGTTGTCGGTCCAGAGAACGTCAGCTTGGCCGTCGAACCGCTGACTTCGACACCGGCGATGGTGACATTGCCGCCGCCCTGCCGGGTGAGCACGAACGCGTCGGCCGGATTGCCGGCGAAGTCGACTGCCGAATTGAACGCGACCGTCAGGCTCGTGACCCGCGACCGCTGGGCGGACCCGTCGTTGACGGTCACGCCCTGGACCTTGGGACCGGCGGGAGCGCTACTGGTGATCGTGATGTTGGTCGTGTACTCTGCTGCTCCGCCGTCTTTGTCGGAGACGCGGGCGCGGACGGTGTAAGGGCCGGCTGTGCCGTACTTCGTGTTCTGCGTCGGGCTCGGCGCGTCGACCACGTCGAAAGTGCCGTCGTTGGTCCAGTCGAAGCTGTACTTGAGCGTGGGCGTGTCGCCCGGGGCATCCGTGACGCCATTGAGCGTGAATGCGATCGACTCGTCCACCTTCGCGCTGGCCGGCCCGGTGAGGCTCGTCGCCGTCGGTGCGATGTTATTGACCGTGACGGTGAAGGTGCGGGTCGCACTGAGAGCCGGCACGCCGTTGTCGGTGACGCGGAGCGTAATCACGCTCACGCCGTTGTCGGGCGGGGTCCACTGGAACAGGCCGCTGGTGGCGTGCACACTCGCGCCGGTCGGGAAGCCGGCATCGAGCGAATACGTCAGCGCGTTGGCGGGCGTGTCGTCGGGATCGGTGCCCAGCGCGCCGAAGCTGAGCAACTGGCCTTCGTTAATTGTGAAGTTGCTGATCGTCGCGAGTTGCGGCGCGGAATTCACTTCCGCCACGTTGATCGTGAAGATGCGCGTCGCGGACTTGTTCGGCAGTCCGTTGTCGGTCACGCGGACAGTAACCGGATAGCTGCCGGGGCCCTGCGCCTCGGTCGGCGTCCACTGGATCAGGCCCGTGCCGCTGATCGTCATGCCGGATGGCGCGGTATCGAGGAAGTAAGCCAACGACTGCCCTGCATCAACATCGCCGGCAACGGTCTGCAGGCTGTAGGCTACGCTTTCGGTGGCCGACTGGTTGGCGATGGTATCGAGCGTCGGCGCGTTGTTCGCCTTCAGGACCGTCACGGGCACGGTGTAGTCGGTGAAGCCGCCGTCCTTGTCTTCGACCCTCGCCTTGGCTGTAAAGCTGCCGTTGGAGGGATAGACGTAGTTGACGCTCGCCGACGTGCCATTCGTGATCTCGAACGTCCCGTTGCCGTCGAAGTCGAAGCTGTACTTCAGGCCCGCGGTGATGTCGGCCGTGCTGACATCGGTCGCGCCGTTCAGCGTGAAGCCGGCCGATTCGTCGACGGCCGTCGTACCCGGCCCCGTGAGGAACGTCGCCGTCGGCGCGACGTTGTTTACGGTGATGCTCACCGTGCGCGTGCTGGTGATGGCCGGGATCAGCGTACTCGACAGGCGAATCGTGAACGTCGTAGACAGCGGTCCGTCACCGGGCGTCCACGTGACTTTGCCGGTCGCGCTGTTGATCGACATGCCCGAGGGCGCGGCATCCAGCGACCAGAGATTCGCGTCGCCCGCCATCGCCGAGGTGCTGCCGGTCGGCGTGACCGTGATCGTCGAGCCTTCGTTGACCACCTGGGGCGCAATCGTCCCGATCGTCGGCAGGACCCGGGCCACGAATGTCGCGTCGAGCGGCAGTTCCGTGGTGTCGCGTACGCGGACCTTAATGGGCGATTCCCCGTGCTTGTTCGGCGTGTAGACAATGGTCAAACGACCGGTGTTCGGATCGAGGTTGTAGGAACTGAACAGACCGGGCGAAGTCCCGGTATTCTGGACGAAGTAAAAGGTCGACGCCTCGCTGAAATTGGGATCGTCGAGGTAGTAATCGAAAAGTGAGATGACCGTCGACGTTGTGCCGCCCGTCACGGTGACGTTCGGCAAACCGGTAACTTCGGGCAGGAAGAACGTGTTACGCTGGACGAACACGCCGTCGGAATCGGTCTTGCCGTAGCCGGCCCACGTCACCGCGAAGTCGCCGTCGGCATCCGCCATGATGGCCGGCTGGTTCTGATTGCCGGTGACCGTGCGGTTGAGTCGCGTTTCGATGCTCTGCAGCGACGTACCGACACGGTCGTAGAGCCGCTGGAAAACGTCGGTCCCGCTGCCGGCAACCTGGTTGTTGCTGACCCAGACGGCCGCGAGGTCGCCGTCGGCATCGTAAGCCACGCGCGGGCTCGTCTGGTCGCCGGTCGTGTAGGTATTGAGTTGGAATTCCGTGCCAGAGAGAGAGCCCGCGCGGCTGACTCGCTGGGCGAAGACGTCCCAGCCGCTGGATTGGCCGAACGACTGCCAGGTGATGATGGCGTCGCCGTCGGCATCCAGGCTCACGTGCGGGGCGGTCTGATCGTTGGTTGTGTAGGTGTTGACGCGGAAGTCGGCCCCGAACGGGGTCCCGTTTGCCTTGAAGAACCGGGCCCGGACGTCGAGGTTCGGCGTTGTGCCGTCGGCCCACGCCAGCGTGAAATCACCCTCGGCATCGACGGCGAGGCTGGGCAACGTCTGCTCGCTGGCAGTCGAACTGTTGGCACGGATGTCGGCGAGGTCCAATGCCGTGCCGGCGGCCGAGAACCGCCGGTACCAGATGTCATTGCCGTTGCCCGCACCCTGCCAGGCGACGACGAAGTTGCCAGCCAGATCGACGGCGATCTGCGGCGCGGATTGCGTGCCGGTCGTCGTCACATTGATGCGGGTCTCGCCGCCGACCTTGACGCCGTCGGAATTGAGCCGCTGAAGGAAGACGCCGTCGGCATCCCCGATGCCGTTGACCGACCACCAGACGAGCATCTCGCCCGCC
>JAIBBI010000083.1 GCA_019694755.1 Gemmataceae bacterium | reverse complement strand
GGCTCGACGTCGTGCCGTTACCCGTCGCCAGCGGGTCGACCACGTCCTTGCTGATCAGCGAAACGGAGCCGTTCTCGAAGACATACGTCTGGAATGCTCCCGCAGGGCCGTTGTAGGTCAGGCCGTCAACGAGGTTGGTCCCGGCAGATGTGAAGGCGACCACCTGCCCGTCCGCCGACAGGGCCAGCCGATGGGCATTGACCGCCCCGCTCGCACCGGCCAGCGGGGACGACGCGCTGCGGCTGATCAGCGCGATCGCACCCGTTACGCGATCCAGACGGAAGAGGTCCGGATAATTCGCCCCATTGTTGTCGACGAAGCCGGCGATCGCCGGCTGCGTTGACGTGAACGCCACGAATCTTCCGTCGGCGCTGACCGACTTCAGCGCACATCCGCCGATGCCGTTCGGACTGCCACCGCCGGGAGCTTGGGTGAGCATGGTGGTCGCCCCGGTCGTCAGGTCGCGATGGTAGATGTTGGTGGTGTTCTCCGTCTGTCCGGGCAACATGCGAGTCGAACGGACGCTGAAAATGACTCCCTGACTGTCGGGCGTGAATACGCCGGCGGCATCGGCCGAGGCCGCCGGAAAGTTGGGGTTGGCGAAATCCGACGTCACCAGCTTGACCGTTCCGGTCGCGACATCGTAGACGAACAGATTCTCATTCGGACCGGAGGGCGGCGTATAGGGCACGATATCGGTACTCGCACTTCTGAAGAGCACCTTCGACCCGTCGTCCGACACGACCGGTCGCGACGCCAGTCGGTTGCCTCCGCGGAGCGGGTCGGCGGCGGTGCGCGACACTAACTTCGTCACCCCGGTCTCGCAGTCAAACAGGTAAATTTGAGCAAGCGTCCCGGCGGACGGACTCTGGTAGCCGACGACGAGATCCGTCGAACTGGATTGCATGACAACGTAGCGACCGTCGTTGCTTATGCCCGCGTCTCGCGCCCCTTGATCAGAGGGTTGAAGCGGATTACCTTGCCCTCTATTGATGAGCAAGAACGACATTGTCTGATTATCGTACCGAAAAAGATTTGATACATTGCTCGGTGGTGCAGCCACCTGCGAAATAATGCCGCTACCTGTACTTGCGACGATGGAATAGCGACCATTCGTACTGATAACCAATGTACCGATGTCGCTAGTATTGCGCACCGTAGAACTCGGAGACACCGAGAATGATGGCTGATCCGCCGCAGATACAGCGACCAGCCCCGCTGACGGGGCCAGTCGCTGTTCAAGTCTTTGCAATTGAGGGCGCATGAATTCACTCACGGGAACGGATGATGTCCGGGTTTGACGACCAAACATCCGACTGAGTTGGACGATAGACCAGACCTGAAGCCGGAACTGCAGAGAGTCCGGCGCGACGACAGGTCCGGTGGCATCGCCGAACTGCGCTCAGACCTCTCACTTGGGCCGAACGCCTCCATCCGCGATCTTCATCTCTTTCTCATTGTATCCGGATTTTGGGCGAAGGTGGACAAATGGGCCGCAATTGACGCAAACCACTCCGACTATCGCTTGTCGGGCAAGCCAAAAAGTGCAACGACACCTGATTCCGACTCCGATTCCTCCATTCGTCCAGTTTGTTTTTTTCGTCCCCTGTGGGGTGGGGCATATCGCGTAAACGAATTTGCGAAACCCACCGCGGGCGCGCAAGACCCGATCTTATCGCCACTTGCGACCGTTACCGCAACTGCCGCATGAGAAATGCCTCCCGGGAGGCAAACCGGCCCCGAACTCCGATTCCCGACACCCGACACCCGACACCCGACACTGACCCCCGATCTCTATTACTTTCGGAACATCGGCCCCGACTTGTCGCCTTTGGAGAGCAGGTACGCGATCAGGTCTTTCACTTCGTCGGCGGTGCAGGTGTCCAGCAGGCCGTCGGGCATCATGCTGGTTTTGCTGGTCTCCATCGATTCGATCAGGTTGCGATTGACCGACGTGATCGCGTTGGGGTCGAGCATGTCGGTGTTGAGCATGATCGAGTCGCCGGTCAGGTTCATGATCCGGCCGGTGGTCACTTTGCCGTCGGCCGTCGTGATGACGACCGACGCGTACTGGTCGGAGATGACCTTGCTCGGCTCGACCATCGATTCGAGCAGGTCGCGGACGGAGAATCGGCCCGACGCGCCGGTGAGGTCGGGGCCGTTCGACCCGCCGTCGTTGTCGTAGCGGTGGCAGGCGACGCACCGCGTCGAGGAGAACAAGTCCCGGCCACGCTCGAAGTCGCGGCCCGTCAGCGCCGAGTCGAACATCGGCACGAGTTCCTCCATCGTCCACTTCTTGACGAAGGGCCGGGGTTTCGGCGGGGCGGCCGCGACCCGCGGCTTCGGCTTGATGAGGTCCTTCAACTCCTCGCGCTCGGCTTCGGAAAGCGTGCCGGCCGCCTCGGCGCGGATCATGTCGCAGAAGCCGGCGAACGAGTTGCCCCCGCGGTACGCCGCGGCCCGCCCGAACCATTCGAAGTACTGCCGGCGCAGCTCCGGCGTCCAGCCCGCCCGCAGGCTCTTGAGCGTGTTGGCGTAATCCATTTGCTCTTCCTGCGTCGGGGCCGCGTGCATGTGTGGCACGGCCACCGCGGCCAGCCCCGGGTATTGAAGGGCGGAGAGCAGTTTCGCAATCTCGATGTTTACTTCACGCGACTGCTTCGGGAACAGCGGCGCGAACCGCGCGGTGATCTTGTCCGCCAGAGCAGGCTCGGGCGGGCCGAGCCGCATCACTGCCAGGGCGTAGACCCGCAACAACTCCAGACGCTGCGCGACGGTAAGCCGATCCCAGGCGATTCTGTCGAGTGATTCGAGGACCGGGACAAGCTGATCCTTGACGCCGTAACGGCACACAGCGAGCAGGGCAGTAAGGGCGGCGGCCGGCGACGACTCAGCGAAGGCACGATCTTTCCATGTCGTCACATCCTGATGTTCCAATGCAACGCGGGCCGCGTGTCGGATGAACCGGTCGGCATGGCCGAGGTACGGCCAGACGGTGGCGACGGCATCGCGGGACTGAACGCCGTGAAACGCCTCAAGCTTGCGTCGGAGTTCCCGCAGTTCGCCCTGCGGCCAGACGCACGGAGCGGGTGCGGTTGGTTCCGCGCCGACGTAAGTAACGCGGTAAAGGCCCGAAGTGGTCCGCCGGCCGCCGATGGCGAAATACATCGCCCCGTCGACCGGACTGATCACCAGGTCGGTCAGCGGGAGGGGCAGCCCGCTGAGAAACTCTTCGGCGACCCCGCGGAATGACGACCCCTCAGGCACGAGTTGCACGGCATACAGCTTGCCGTAGCTCCAGTCGCTGCAATACAGGGCGTGCTGATACTTCGCGGGAAACTTCGCGCCGGTGCCGAACACGAGGCCGGTCGGCGAACCGGGGCCGATGTCGACGACGGGCGGCAGGCTGTCGGGATAGTAGGTGGGCCATTTGCCGCTGCCGGACCGCCAGCCGAACTCGCCGCCGCTGACGACATGGCAGACGCGGGTTGGGCGATACCACGGCGTATTCACGTCCCATTCCATGTCGCTGTCGAAGGTAAACAGTTCGCCCTCGGGGCCGTAGGCGGCATCGTAGGCGTTTCGGAAACCCATGCAGTCGAGTTGCCAACTCTTTCCGTCGGGGTCGCAAGTAGCGACATAACCGCCAGGGGCGTAGATGCCGTGGGCGTGGCCTTTGGCATCCCACATACGCGGGATAATCTGGTCCTCGGCCCAGCGGCGTGGCACCCGCGAGGTGTCGCAGGGAGTGAGCTTGGTGTGATTACCGCAAACGACCGTAAGCGACTTGCCGCTCGGGTGCAGCAGCACAGCGTGCGGGCCGTGTTCGCCGTTGCCCTCGATTGCGCGAAGCAGTTCGGGCTCGCCGAAGTTGTCACCTGAGGCGCGGACGCGCCAAAGGCCGCTCTTGTACTTGCCGTGGCGGTTGACGACAACGTAAAGGCTGTCGAACGCCCAGAGCAGACCCTGCGCTTCGCCGAGCGGTATCGGTAACTTCTCGACAAGGCAGGGCTCGGTCTTGCCGACGGGCGGTGGCGTGATCCGGAACAGTCCGCCGTACTGGTCGCTGACGATGAGCCGGCCACGTGGGTCGGTACACATGCTGACCCACGAGCCCTGATCGTCGCGGGGCACGGAGTAGAGCAGTTCTACCTTGAATCCCTCTTTGACGCGGATCTTGCCCGCAGGCGTGGCGGCGGCGGCCTGCGATCGGCCGATGGCGTTCATGATCCGTTCGGTCAACGCCGCCCACGGTTCAGTGCCGACGGGGCCGAGCACGGTGGCCGCCGCCCAGTCCTTGTCGTCGTAAGCGAGCGTATTCCAGCCTTCGTGAGCAGTCGGCGAGACCTTCCACGTTGCATCGCTCTCGATCTTTACTGGCTGGGTAAATGCCTTGTCGAGTTCGAGACGGACGAGCAGGCCGGCTTTGTCGCCGTCGGTGTTGGTCACCTTCGCGGTGATGACGTTCTTGCCGTCGCGGAGCTTGGCGGAAACGCCGGCATGGCCCGGCACCTTCCACGACTTGTTGGTCAGTACGACTTCACCGTTGATGGCGATCTCGGCGGCGTTGTCGGCCGCGGCGACGAGTCGCCCGGAATACAGCTTCGCATCGCGCAGATCAAACGTCTTGCGAAAGTAGACCACCTGACCCGCCTCGGCCGACTCGCCCAGCCAGATCCAGTTGGGCTTGGCGGCCGGCGAGTCTTGTGCCAGTGCGGTCAGTGTAAAGACGAAAAGGAGACCGGCGGCCAATCGCGACATGATGCGTTTCCGAGCAGGTGGGTCTGGCTATTATTGTCGCTGGGCCGGGCCGCAACAAGTCGCGGCCCACTTCGGCGGAATACGATATCGTCAGTTCCATCTCGCGAACGGCAGGCCCCTGATGCGACGCCAACTCGAATTCCACTCTTTTCACGACGTCCGTAATGAGCTCGACCGGCTCCGCAAGAACGGATACACGAAGCTCGGAACGTGGGATCTGGCCCAGGCGTGCGAACACCTCACGTTCTTCGTGTCCGGGCCGATGGACGGGCACCCGTACAAGGTGCCCTGGCTACTCAAAACGCTGTTTGGCCGGATGGTGTTGAAGAGAATACTCTCCGGCCGGCAGATGAAGAACGGCGTTCCGACGCCGCAAAAGCCGCTGCCGGCCCCGGGCGGGGACGAGGCGGCGGCGATCGACCGTCTCAAGTCGGCAATCGCCAGGCTCGAAGCGCACCAGGGGCCGTGGCACGATTCGCCGTTCTTCGGGCATCTGACGCCGGAACAGTGGCGTGAATTGCAACTCATCCACTGCCAGCACCATCTCGGCTTCTTCGAACCGCGTTAAGGCATCGGCCAGCGGCGGTCGAACGGCGCGAGGATGGCGAGGGCACGATCCCGCTGGGTCGCATTCAATAGCTTCGTAGCCAGCAGTTCCGCGAATTTGACCCGGAACTCGGGGTAGTTCGCGCCGGCCGCCGGAGTAGTGTAATGGACCCTCGCGGTGGGGTCGGTTATCCCGAGCGCAAGTTCATCGACGCCGGGCAGGCCGTACTCGTCAGGGCCGGGATCGAACAGATCGATGAGGATGCGGATCAGCAGGATTCGGAAGTTGTCGTCGGCGTACGGTCCGCGGGCGTCGCGGAAATAGCGGTAGGAGCAGATGACGTAGTTGAAGTGGACCATTCCGCCGGGCGGCGTGTTCCAGGCGATCTTCCCGGCGGGAGTCTGGCATTGGGGAAAGAGCGTCGTGTCGAACGTGTGCGGCTCGCCGTTCCATACGTCGTCGTGGCCCAGGTGCATGTGCGGCGGAAACGACCGGAGCCAGGGCACGCTGAAGAACAATTCCCAGGTCGCGGCGAGATTCAAACCACGCTGAGCGAACCAGTCGTCCCACACGCGGTTGACGCCGAAACAGGAGTAGTCGCCGGCGACGCACGCCTCGTACTGCCGGCGGAGAAGGGTGCTGTCATCGAGAAACAGGTCGGCGTCGTGGAGCAACGCATGGCGGGCACTGGCCCGGCGTGCGCCGTTGATGAGCTGAAGCCAGTGGTTGTGGTGCGGTCGATTCATCCACTGCGGGATCAGCCGGTCGGGCAGCGGTAGCTCGACGAGCCGCAGCGGCCCCGGCCAGCCCGCCGACTCCCGCTCAACGATGGCCCGCATTCGGGGTGAGCAGACGTCGGGGATCACCAGCGTTTCGACCCGGTGCGTGGCATCCTGCCGGCGCAACACGGCCAGCGCGAGTTCGAGAAACACCGGCAGATCGCCGGGCACAGGGACGAGTAGGCTGTATCCGGGCTGATCGGCCGGAGCGCAACTCCCCCAACTCTTGTACGCCCAGCGCCAGACGGCCGACTTGAGACTCATGCGGCCTCCCCGGGTCGGTTGCGCCAGGCAACAAGTGCATCGCACCAGCTATTCAACGCGCCGGCGAGCATCAGGAACATGGGGTTGAGCATAGCATTGAGCAGGCAGTCGATCATGAGGATGGCCAGCGTCACCGCGGCGATGGCCGCGGGCGCGACCCCGGGGCTCGACCAGGTGTCGCCCGGGCATTGAAGCAGGAACCGGGCCGCGGGCACGACGAAGTAGCTGATCATGATGCCGATGCCGACCGCGCCGCCCGCAAAGTAGATGATGATCCAGAGCCCGTCGGCAATGAGGGGCCGACCGTTGTGATCCTTGGGGTGAAGCTTGACGCCGCCACCCATACCGAACAACGTATTGTTCTTCATTTTTTCCATGAATTTGTCTTCGTTGACAATGCGGTACTCGAACGACTCGGATCGCTCCGTGTTCACCTGCGACCCGATCATATTGACGATCTTTTCCGCGGGGAGCGAGCCGGTCGTGCGCGTGATGACGTAAGCGGGCGGGATCGCCAACAGTCCCCAGACGGCAAGCGAGAGCTTCATCCGGTCGGCGAGAAACAGCGAACCGATGGCGGCTAACCCGAGCGACAGCGCGCCGAACGACTTGCAAGCAACGGCCGTGACCGACAGCATCATAAGTGTCGCGACGGAGTGAAAGCGCAGGAACGCCGCCAGCCCCGGCAGCGGCCAGACCCGGCTCCACCACAGCCAGAAATGGCACACCGACGCAATCGACATGAAGATCCCGACGGCCAGGCCGTGCTGGAGAAACACCATCGGTCGGTAGGGGCCGAAGACTCGGGAGAGCGTGCCGTCCGCTCGGACAGTCTGCAGAAACGAATGTTGGTGAAAGCCGTAGGTCACAAGATGGAGTTGCGGCGAAAGCCGCATTTCGAGAAGGCAGAACGGGATGTAAAGGAGCCCGCCGATCACCAACGCGGCCGTCGCGAGTCGCAGACCGTTCGGGCCGCTCAGGTAGATTCGCCCCATAAGGTATGGGACGCCCCAGTACAGCGAGGAGGTCCGCAGTTCGAAGAAGATGTCGTTGCTGTTCTGGTCGTTGATCGCGCTGGAGATAGCGGTCCACACGCAGACGCCGAGCGCGGGCAGGTCGTACCAGCCGAGGCGGATACCGTGCCACTTGCCGCCGTCGACCAGCAGCCAGCCGGCAAGCAGCGCGTAGCTGATCATGTTGACTTTGGTCGGTTCGATCATGGGCAGGCGGATCGGGCGGGCCGCGTCGGGCTGGATCGGCGACCACTGCACTTCCGGCAGAAACAGTGTGCCGAGTAGTGCGATGGCCAGCACGGCGATCGGCTTCGGAAATCGCGAGAACATCCAGAGGCCGACGGGCAGCCAGAGCATGACGAGGTAGGGAGCAATGGCGTTCATGTCATGTCCCCGGCTGGCGGATAATGGACATGAATCCCGAGCCGTGTCGTCTCCACCATCCGGCCAGCACCGCACCCCAGAAAGCGGAAACGATGAGGACCTCTCCGAGCAGGCGGGGGCCGAGGCGAGTCAGTTTGTGCCCTTCCGGCAACTCCCAAGTGGGGCCGACGTAAAGCCCGATCGCCGCTGAAAGGGCGACCAACGACGTCAGCAGCAAGTCGAAGCGGATGATCGGGAGCCCCTGCCTTGCAAGCGAACCGGCCAAAACGAAGTACCTTGCCGCCTCGGCCGCGGCGAAGCTGATGCAGACGCCGCGAATGCCGTCGATTCGGTAACTGATCATCAGCATGGGGGCGAGCAGGCATAGCTTCACGACCTGGCCGATTGCCATCTGCCGCGTTCGCCCCTGGGCGAGAAGCGCGACCTCCGCCGAAGTCTGCAGCACCGTAAACCATGAGCCGACACAGAGCCAAGTGACGTAGTCGGCAGCCTCGGCATATTTCTCGGGGTATACGAGGCGGATGACCGTCGGGCAGACGACAACCGCCCCGGCCACCTGCCAACCAGCGAACCCGACCATGGCGACGTGAATCTGCGCCAGCGAATTGGCAAGGGAAATGCCGCCGCGCAACAGGCGGCAATAGAGCGGAAACAGGAGTTGATGCCCCAGTGAGATGACGAGAAGCGTCGGCAGTCGGGCGAGTTGGGACGCGACGTAATAGTCGGCCATCGTTTCCTCGCCGATCTGGCTGACGTAGAGCCGATCGAGGTTGTTGGCGAGATAGGTGCAGGCGGTACTGATGAACACCCAACCGCCGAAGTGGAGAAGCTCGCGCGACGCCTCTCGGTCCCAAGCCAGGGAGTTGCGCTCGCCGCGGATATAGGTGTAACTCAGCAGAGTATCGAAGACATTGGTGAGAAGGGTGCCGGCCGCGAACGCCAGGAGTTGCCGGCCTTCGAGTGCGTCACCCGGTGGTGCGGTCTTTTTCAGAACAAAGAGCCAGACGAGCATGATTGTCGTCGAGGCGATAACCGATGACAGTTCCCGGACGACGATCCGGTCGCGGCGGAGTCGCCGGCTCATGGTCAGCGCGGCCGTGCAGACCGCGCCATCGAAGACGGCCGACGCGCCGAGGAACGGCAGGAGCCATAGGTAGGCGGGCTCGCTGTAGTACCACGCGAGCGGCACGCAGATGGCAAACGAGCAGGCCCACAAGAAGAACCCGCGGAGCAGTTGTAGGGTCCAGGCGGTGTTAAGAAAACGACGCTCGTCGCCCCGGCTGCTGTTGACCACGCACTGCCGGACCCCGAGGTCCGAAAACATATGGAGGCCGTAGTAATAGAGGTTAGCCGTGGCGATCACGCCGTAGACCGACTTTTCCACAAGTCGGGTTAGTAGCATGCTCGAGACAAATCGAACCGCCTGCAGGATGCCAAACCCCGCGGCCGTCCACAGGGCGGCATTGACAACGACGGGCACCCGCTCGCTGCCGTCGCGGGGCGGCAACGGTATTGCATCCTCGGCCGCGATGGCCGATTCGACCGCGACGAACTCGGCATCTTCCGTGGATCGCTGGGGGTCGCCCCGGTCTGTCATTCGACCCCCGTCGACGTGCCCGGACTTCGGCGGATGACACGAGCCGGAATGCCGACCGCGACGCTGCCGGGCGGCACGTCGGCAAGGACAACCGCGTTCGCGCCGATGACGCTGCCGTGCCCAACGACCACGTCGCCAAGAATGCAAACACCGCAGCCGATGTCGACGCCCGACTCGATCACGGGGATGGCCAAGTTGTCATCCCGGCGGGCGACGCCGAACGTGGTGTTGTGCCGGATGTGGACGTCGTCGCCAATCGAGCGGGCGTGCAGGATCATGCCGCTGTGGTGCCAGATACGGACGCGCCTTCCGAGGCGGGTTGTGTAAGGCAGGGTGATCCCGCAAGTCCACTCCACCCATTTGTAAAGGCATCGGTACATCAGCGTGAAAGGTGCGCGGAGGAGTTTCCACCGGATGCCCATGCGCCAGTTACCGAGCCGGTGCGTGGACACCGCCCAGAAGCCCTGTTCGAAAATGTCGCCGTCGTGTGTGCGCAGGTCTTCACGCAGCAGCGCCATGAGGCCTATACCCGGCGGGTTCTCGTTGCGGTCGCCGCGCGAGAGCGGCAACAGTTCGCGTCGGGTGGATGTCGGGCTCATGCGGCCTTTCCTGGGGCAAGCCCAAGACTGTGCCGCATGAAGTCGCCCAACAGGCCGGGCGGATCGGTATCCGGCTTGCGTTGCAGGACGCGGCGCACGCGCCACAGGGCAAACCCTCCGGCCCACGCGGCGTCGGCGAGCAATCTGTAAAGCCAGCCGTGGTTTCGGCGGTAGTAACGCCGGCGGGCCGCGAACCAGTAGTCGGGCACGCGTTTCCGGGCGGCCCTCGTGTCAGTCACGCCGGTGCTCTGGCCGACGAGGTGGACCACCCGGCTCTCAGGAACGTACCAGCATGGCCAGCCGTGCCGCAGCGCATTGTTGCAGTAATCGACTTCTTCAAAGTACAGGAAAAAGCCCTCGTCCATAGGGCCGATCGATTCCACCACTTCCTGCCGAATCAACATACTGGCCCCGGCGACCCAGTCGGTCTGGTGATCAATGTCGCGGGCCGGCGGCGCGATCACCCACCCTTGCAGCAATTTGGTCACGGGCCCGAGTCTGAGTCCGCCTTCTAGTTCACCCAGTATCGACGGAAACCGGAAAGCTGAGCGCTGAACGGTCCCGTCCGGATCTTCGAGTCGGCTACCGACAATGCCCACTTCCGAGTGCTCGGCCATGAAATCGAGCAGGGCTGCGAGTGCCCCGGGCCGAACCACCGTGTCGGGGTTCAGCAACCAATAATAGGCGGGTTTCGGGCCGATTTCCGCAGCGTGCCGCATCCCTGCGTTGTTCCCGGCTGCATATCCTACGTTGCGCTCGAGAGGCAGGATCGTACACCAATCTGCCCATTCGTTGAGGGCGACCGCCGACTTGAGCCGGGCCACGGAATCGTCCGGCGAACCACTGTCGACCACGATCACCCGGCCCGGTCGCTCCAGGGCGAGCGATTTCAGGCAATCGACGACGAGGTCGGCGGTGCGGTAGTTGACAATGATGGTCGCGACGGTCGCCAAGAACGCGGGAGCCTTTCCGACGGGCCGGCGAGCGGTCGCACTGCCGGTTTCCTTAGTATTATTTCACGATCGGTCGTGTGCAAGGAACCCGGGAATCTTCGAATGACCATGCCGCAGGCCGGGCAGGCCCCGATTAACCGGCCCCAGAGCCGGGTCTGGGGCGTCCCGTTTTCTCCGGTGACGTTCACTGAGGCTGTGGATGCCGTGGAAAACATGGTGTCCGCGGGCCGAGCCAATTTCATCGTCACGGCTAATCTTCATTACGCCATGCTGAGCGCCGGGGACGCCAGACTCCGCGACAACAACGAGCGTGCCGCGCTGGTGCTGGCAGACGGCATGCCACTGGTCTGGGCGTCTCGCTGGCGGCCGGTCACATTGCCCGAGCGAGTTACCGGGTCCGACCTGTTGCCGCTCCTGTGCGCCAGGGCAGCGGAGCGTGGGTGGGGCGTGTACTTCCTCGGTGCCGCGCCAGGCGTGGCCGCGGAGGCCGCGAAAAACCTGACCGCCCGGTTCCCCGGCCTTCGCGTCGTCGGCATCGAATCGCCGCCGTTCCGCGCCCTGTCCAAAGAGGAGCAGGATGCCCAGCGCGAGGCGATCCGCGCCGCCCGGCCTGCGATCCTCTTCGTCGCGTTCGGCCAGCCCAAAGGGGAGTATTGGGTGGCCGAGAATTACGAGCAACTCGGCGTGCCGTGCGTCATGCAGATCGGCGCGTCCCTCGACTTTGCGGCCGGGCGTGTCACCCGAGCGCCCCGCTGGCTTCAGAAAATCGGAATGGAATGGCTCTACCGGTTCGGGACCGATCCGTGGCGATTGGGAAAGCGCTACCTGGCTAACGCCGTGTTTGCCGCCCGAATGTTGCTGAAAGACCTGGTCACCCGTCGAGCCAACCGGAATTGACTAAGGCAGCGGCTTGGGCTGCCGGCCGGAGCCAGAGTGGCCATTGGTTACTTCAGCCTTCGGCAGCCGGTAGCTCGAAGTCGGCGGGCCGACCATCGGGGCGGGGACGAGGTTGGTCGTCGACCGCCGGTCGATGAACGCCAGGATCAGGAAAATGAGCCCCAGCGGACCGGCGGCCGCGCCGAGCGAGAGCATCTTCCGATTTGATACCGTTGCGAATGCCGGCGCCGTCGCCGGCTTGATGATCTCGAACTCCGGATTATCCGGGCCCATGAGTTTGGTGCGAAGTTTGGTCCACTCATCGTCTTCCGGATCGACATCAACCGGCGAGACGTTCCGGGTCCGGGCCGCTTCGATCTTGGCGAGCAGGAGTTTGAGGTCCAACTCCGCAGTCGTCCGCTGGCTCTTCAGATCAGTTATCTTCGAGTCGAAGTACTCGAGCGGCACCTCTCGGTACTTCCGCTCCGTAGTCGTGATGTACTCTTCGTTTGTCTGGATTTGAGACTTGAGCACTGCCACTTCGCGTTCGATCTTGGTCAGGTCAATGGCCGGGATCGCCCGCTGCTGGAGCAGTTTTTCAGCCTCGACGTACTCGGTCTGCTTGAGGCGCAGCGTGGCCTGGAGTTCCTTGATTCGGGACTTCACGCGGTCAATATCGTCGATCAGCGACTTGCGACGCTGAATGGTCGCTGAGTCGAGGTCGGCTGTCTCCAGTTTCTCGATCGGAGTATTCGGGGTCACCCGCGAACGGTAATCGTCGATTGTCCGCTGCAACCGACGGACTGACGAGTCGGCCTCGGCGATTTTGTGTTTCAGATTCTCGGCGGCGGCCCGGAGCAGCGACTTCCGGCGGTATTGATTCGTGTATTCGATGTGGCGTTCCATCAATCGGTTGACCAACGCGACTCCGAACTCGGGCTCCGCCGCGTCGTATTTCAACTCGATGATGTCAATAAACCGCGGCGTATCGACTTTGATTTCGCGCTGAAGATACCGGATGGGATTGTCTTTCGGCAGTCGGTCCGCGAATTCCGCGACCACAGGCTTGAGCAGGTCTTCGCCCTGGAACAGGTCGGCCGACGCTTGGAGCGACATGGAGTCATAGGCAACCTTGGTACCGTCGGTGAGCGGTGTCTTCACGAACCGCTCGCGTCCCTCAATGGTCCAGAGGTTGGTCTTGTATTTGCCGCCAACAAAGAACCCGAAACCGCCGCAAAGGGCGAGGGAAAGGAGTATGACTACCGGGTGCCGCCGAAGGACGCCGGCAAAATCGAGATACCACGGCGTGACCCGGGCCTGACCGCCTGCGCCGAACGGCGCAGCATGATCAGGGAACGGGGGCACAGGGTGGCTCATCGATTGGTCCCGGGGCTCTACAATGGCGACAATAGTGTTCATCATCGCAAGGGTAGGTCACGAATACAAGGGTGCAAGCGGAATGGGTTTACGACGAACCAATAAAATAGCTCCGCAAGCTTGACTTGGTCCAATAAAAAACAAACACTGGAACAATCTCGCGATCGCCCCGCCCCAGGGACCGCCGGACAGGCGCATGGAATGACGCACACCCCGGAAATCGTAGCGATTCCCTTTTTGACCCCGCCGCCGTTTCCCCCGCGGGCCCGGACGGCTGCCGACGAGGCGGCCGCCGATGCCATGCGCCAACGGCTGGCGACACCGGAAGCCGCCGACGCCCTGAGGCGGCTTTCTGATGCGATGCCTCTCTCGAAGCGGCTTATGGATATCTTCGGGGCATCGATTGGCGTCCTGCTACTTTCGCCAATGCTTCTGGCTGTCGCACTGTGTGTGAAACTGACCGACGGTGGGCCGATCCTGTTCTGGCAGAAAAGAGTGGGCATTCGCGGGCGGGAGTTCTGGTTCCCCAAGTTCCGCTCGATGATGGTCAACGCCGATCGCCTCGTAAAGATGCTGACCACGCGAAACCAGCACGCGAAGTCGGCCGGCAAGAAGGCGAAAAAGGCCGATGTAACCTTCAAAATGAAAGACGATCCGCGGATCACATGGATCGGCAAGATCATCCGCAAGGCTTCGATCGACGAGATGCCTCAACTCTGGTGCGTGCTCAAAGGCGACATGTCGCTCGTAGGGCCGCGCCCACCGCTGCCCGCCGAAGTTGCCCGCTATACGCCTGCCGACCGCCGGCGACTCGAAGTCACCCCGGGCCTGACCTGCATCTGGCAGGTGAGCGGCCGGGGCGATGTACCGTTTCCGCAGCAGGTCGCCATGGATGTCGAATACATTGAGAAGCGGAACTTCTGGCTCGACCTCAAGCTGATCGCGCTCACAATCCCGGCCGTGGTGTTCGGCAAAGGCGCCTATTAGACCCCATCTCATGGCAGCCCGTGCGCTTGTTGCTGTTGTTTTCGGGCTGACTCTCTTTGGCTGCGCCCCGGCAACAGAAACCGGTGCGGGCGTGAGTCCCGCGCCTGCAACGCCTGCACGCCGGGTCGTCGGCATGAACCTCGGCGGAGTGGTCGATTGGTCGGCCGAGTGGCCGTTCGTAGAAGTCTTTAAGACCTCACGCAAATGGATGGAAAACGGGCCGGGTCCGTTCACCTACGACGACCGCGGCCGACCGTTGCTCCGTCCCGGTCAGATGGTCGAAACGCTCATCTTTCGTGATTTGGGAGGGCACTACCCGGCCGGCGACTACGTGACAACATGGTCGGGCGGCGGCACGGTCGAAGTCCGACAGTTCGACGTGACCGAAGTCATCAGCCAGCGGCCGGGCCGAATCGTCTCGCGGGTCAAGCCGGGCGACGGCGGTATCCTCGTCCGCGTCACGGCCAGCCCGGCGTCCGACCCCGTCCGCGACTTGCGCGTCTGGGTCCCCGGCTTTGAAAACTCCAAGGCGACCTTTCACCCTGCCTACCTCGAACGGCTCAAGCCGTTCGGCGTGATCCGGTTCATGGACTGGCAACGGACCAACAACAGTCCCTTGTTCACCTGGAGTGAGCGGCCTCGACTGCACGACGAACGCTGGAGCACCGATCTGGGAGTTCCGCTGGAAGTGCAAATCGACCTCGCCAATGCCGCGGGCGCGGACCCGTGGTTTTGCGTGCCTCATCTGGCCGACGACGACTACATCCGCCAGATGGGCCGACTCGTCAAGGAACGGCTCGACGCGAATCGCAAGGTCTACCTCGAATACTCGAATGAGGTCTGGAACTGGGGTTTCGGGCAGACATCGTTCGCCGCCGCACGTGGCAAACGGCTCAAACTCGGTGCCCCCGACCACCACCGCTTTTATGTCAAGCGCTCCGTCGAAGTCTTCGACCTGTTCGCCAAGGAGTTCGGCCGCGAGCGGCTGGTCCGCGTGCTGAGCGGGCAATTCGCCAATCCCTCGGATTGCGAGTTCATCCTGTCCACCGCCGATGCCGCGAAGACTGCCGACGCGTTCGCCGTCGGGGCGTACTTCGGTTACGAGTTCGGTTCGCCGAAGTCGTTGCCATCGACCCTGCGAATGGCTCCCGAAGAAGTCCTCGAACGGTGCGGCAAGGAGATTGACGGCACTTACCGCGAGTTGATCCGCCGGCACGTCGCCATGGCCCGGAAGTACAACCTCCGCCTTCTCGCCTACGAGGGCGGCCAGCACCTCGTCGGGCATTCCGGCGCGGAGAACAACGAGGAGCTGATGAAGCTCCTCATCGCGGCCAACCGGCACCCGAAAATGGCGGACCTCTACAAACGCCAGCTGACGCACTGGTTTAATGAGGGTGGCGACGTTTTCGCGGCATTCAGCTTTGCGGGCCGGCCCTCGAAGTGGGGAAGCTGGGGCTCGCTTGAGTTTCAGGATCAGCCGCTCGCCGAGGCGCACAAGTACCGCGCCCTGGCAGATTTCGCGAACGGAGCCGGTGGCCGATGAGCGTCGTCGGCATCGTCATCATCGGCCGGAATGAGGGCGAGCGACTGCTCCGGTGCCTCGACTCACTGGGATCCGGTCGGCCGACGGTTTACGTCGATTCGGGCTCGACCGACGGCAGCGTGGCGGCGGCCCGGGCTCGCGGGGTCGAAGTCGTCGAGCTGGATCTGAGCATACCGTTTACCGCGGCGCGGGCCCGCAACGCCGGCTGGCACCGGCTCGGGTCGCTGGCCCCTGATGCTGACTACGTGCAGTTTGTCGACGGCGATTGCGAAGTCGATGCCGGGTGGATCGACTCAGCTACTTCGTATCTCGATGCAAATGCGGACGTGGTCGTGGTCTGCGGTCGGCGGCGCGAGCGATTCCCGGAGCGGAGCGTCTACAACCGCCTCTGCGACCTGGAATGGGACACGCCCATCGGCGAAGCCGATGCATGTGGCGGCGACGCCTTGATGCGGCTCGACGCATTGCGGGCTGTGGATGGCTATCGCGAATCAATGATTGCCGGTGAAGAGCCGGAATTGTGCGGTCGCCTCCGGGCCGGCGGTGGTCGCATCGTCCGCCTCGATGCCGAGATGACCCGGCACGACGCGGCCATGACGAGCTTCCGCCAGTGGTGGACCCGCGCGGTTCGCGCCGGGCACGCCTATGCCGAGGGCGACTCGCTCACCCGCGGTCTGTCGCGAGGCCTCTGGCGGCGCGAGGCCCAAAGCACCTGGTTCTGGGGGCTTCTCGTGCCGGTGCTGGCTTTCGGAATGGCCTGGCCGACCCGCGGCTGGAGCCTGCTTTTGCTCGGCGGGTATGTGATTCTCGGTTTGAGGATCTATCGGTTCGCAAGCCGGCGATGGAGCCCGGCCGACGCCCGGCGATACGCCTGCTTCGGTCTGATGGCCAAGTTCGCGCACCTCGTCGGCATGCTGCGATACTGGCGTAACCGCATGACAGGTCGGGGAAGCCGGCTGATCGAGTACAAGACCGCGGGCGTGGCCTCATGAAAGTCGCGTACCTCGTCAATCAGTACCCGCACGTCAGCCACACGTTCATACGCCGGGAAATCGCCGCGCTGGAATCGCAGGGGATGCAGGTTGCGCGGTTTTCCGTCCGACCACCGCCGCACGACCTCGCCGACCATGCCGACCTCGACGAGGTGAAGCGGACGCGAGTCCTGCTTGCCGACGGCCCGCTGGCGATTGCGCTTTCGGTCCTGATCAAGTTGGTGTCCGCGCCGGTAGCGTGGAGCCGCTCATTACTCATGGCCGTGCGCCTTGGCCGGCGATCGGACCGCGGGTTGTTCCGGCACTTCATTTATTTCGCCGAGGCGTGTCACCTCGTTCGCCAGCTTGACGGCACCGATCACCTGCACGCCCACTTCGGGACCAACCCGGCCACCGTCGCGATGCTCGCCCGAGTGCTCGGCGGCCCGCCTTACAGTTTCACGGTTCACGGGCCCGAAGAGTTCGACAAGCCCGAAGCGATCGCTCTCGGAGCCAAGATCGCGCACAGCCAATTCACGGTGGCCATCAGCAGCTTCGGCCGGAGTCAGCTTTGCCGCTGGTGCCGGGTCGAGGAATGGAAGAAGCTCCAAGTCGTCCGCTGCGGTGTCGACTCGGCCTTTCTCGGGCCGGAGCCGACGCCGGTGCCGGACGTGCAGACTGTCGTCTGCGTCGGACGATTGAGCGAGCAGAAGGGACAGGTGATCCTGCTGCAAGCTCTCGCCCGCTTGCGTGAGCAGTTTCCGAGCCTGCGGGTGGTGTTTGCCGGCGACGGACCGCTTCGGGGGCTGATTGAGCAGACATGTGACGATCTTGGTATCCGCGACCGGGTAACGATCACCGGCTGGGCGAGCAACAGCCGGGTACGCGACGAATTGCGGGCGGCCCGCGCCCTGGTGCTGCCGAGCTTCGCGGAGGGGCTACCGGTGGTGCTCATGGAGGCGTTCGCGCTTGGCCGACCTGCCGTGTCGACCTATGTGGCCGGGATTCCCGAGCTCGTCCGGCCGGGTGAAAACGGCTGGCTCGTGCCCGCCGGCGATGCCGACGCGCTGGCCGGCGCGATGGCGGAACTTCTGATGACACCGGTCGAGCGGCTCACGGAGATGGGGCGGACGGGCCGCCGGGCCGTGCAGGACCGGCACGACGTGAATCGCGAAGCCACCCGGCTCGCGGAGTTCTTTCGGAAGTAGATTGGAAGCATGGCGATCGCTGCGTGGTGCCTGGCTGCAATCCTGTCCGTGCCGTTTGTCTGGCTCGCGGTCGAGTGCCTGGCCGCGCTATTGCCGGCGCGTCGGCGGGCGAATTCCGCCGCCCGGCCGCGAGTCGCCGTGCTCGTCCCCGCCCACAACGAAGAGGCCGGAATCGCCAGCACACTGCGTGACATTCTGCCACAATTGGCCCCGGTCGATCAGTTGCTCGTGATCGCGGACAATTGCGCTGATACCACCGCCGCGGTGGCCCGCGCGGCCGGGGCGGAAGTCTACGAGCGGCGCGACGACGTCCGCCGGGGCAAAGGCTACGCGCTCGACTTCGGTATCCGTCAATTGACCGCCGATCCGCCCGGCGTGTTAATCGTGATCGATGCCGACACGCGGACACAGCCGGGCACGATTGACGCTCTCGCCCGTGCTGTCGCCTCGACGGGCCGCGCGGCACAGGCGACGAATCTGCTCGAACCGCCGGCCGGGGCGGGACCGGGCGCGAGACTGAGCGCGTTTGCGTTCTTCTTTCGCAACGCCATCCGGACCCGGGGCATGGATCGACTCGGGCTGCCGTGTCTGCTTTACGGCACGGGCATGGCGCTGCCGTATGCCGCGCTCGCGCGGATCGACCTCGCGAACGGCGACATCACCGAAGACATGCGGCTGGGGATCGACCTGGCGGTTCAGGGCACGCCGCCGATGTTCGTGCCCGAGGCGGGCGTTCGCGGTACGCTGCCGGGTGGGGCGTCGGCCGCGACATCCCAGCGACGCCGATGGGAACACGGGCACATGGCCACGATTGCCCGCACCGTGCCCCGACTCCTCGTGAGTGGTCTGGTCCGCCCGCGATTGCTGGGCCTCGCGCTACATTTGGGAGTGCCGCCGCTCGCCCTGCTTGCGTTGCTGGGAGTTGGTGGGGTCGCGCTGTTTGCCGTATTGGGCCAATGGCAGCCCGCGGCAATGCTCCTGGGGGCGATGACTGCGGCTTTGCTCGGGTTATTGATGACGTGGGCGGTGTTCGCCCGCGATCGGCTGCCGGCCCGGGATCTGATCCTGCTGCCGGTTTATGTGTTGCGAAAGGTGCCCATCTATCTGGGCTTCATCTTCCGCCGGCAAAAAGCGTGGGTGCGGACGGAGCGGGAAGTACCAGCCGGGAAGTAGCCATCCCGTGCGACTCGGGCCGGGTATGCTGTCCTTTTCCGAGGGAATCGGGGCGAACTACTATCTGGCTTTGAAGGCCGCACGGCATCAACGGTCCTGCAATAGTTTTGGTAGATTGACGACGGGTCGGCAAAGGGCCGGCCGTCGCAGTTTCTTGTACGTATGGCACCCGATTTCATGTCGCCTTCGATTAGTCGATTCTCCCGCGGATTTCTGGAGGGTAACGCAATGGGAGTGGCGTTTCTGGCGTTCGGATTGGTACCTTGGTCAAAAACCATCCTGCTCGGGATCGAGCGGGACGTATCTACACGCGGAATGTCGCTCCTTTCTGTCTACGTCCTGTCGTTCGGGATTGCCGGGGGCGTCGTACGAATGTTTCAAAGTGGGCCGTGTCTCAATATCAGAATGACTTTGGGATGGACGTTGGCCGTGGCGGTCGTGGGAGCCGGTTGTTTGTTTATCGTCAGTTGGATTCAAGATCGGGACCCTGTGCCTTGGGCGTTGGGAATCGCCGCCGGCATCGTCTGGTTGATGCTACTTACGTGCTCCGTTATGACGTGTCGGAGTGTTAAGAAGTGTTCGCCCGCGGACATTCTGCCGGGGCCGGACTGCGGGCAGTAGTGGATAGTGGGCGGGAGATGAATAGCTCGTTCGCCGCCGAAACTCGACCCGTCGTTGCGGGCCGAACGGGATGCTGGACACGTCTTGGCAGATCAACATTATGGACAATCACTCCCGCCCGGCGGTCGGCGATCGCGTGGCAAACCCGCTTCCGCAGGCTGGAGCAATGGGAAACCGAAGGAAGGTCCATCACCTGAATTGCGGGGTTCTTCATGCTCCGCCCAACCCGCGGGCCGCGTGTCATTGTCTCTTGTTGGAGGTGGATGGCCGACTCGCGCTCGTTGATACCGGGATCGGCTTGCAGGACATTGCCCGGCCGATTGAGCGGATCGGTCGGCCGGCGATTGAGGCGGCCGGGTTCCAGTTTCACGAACCGTCAACCGCCGTCCGCCAGATCGTCGCGATGGGATTTCATGCGGAGCACGTGACCGATATCGTCCTGACCCACGGCGACCCGGATCACGTCGGCGGGTTGGCTGACTTCCCGGCGGCTGCGGTCCATATCACGGCCGAGGAGCATGCTCAACTTGGTAACGGCAACGGGCGGTACTCGCCCGCACAGTTCGAGCACGGGCCGCGGTGGGTTGTACACGACACGTATGGCGACCGCTGGTTCGGGATGGAGGCCCGTCCGCTGGAGTTGGCTGTCGGCGGCGATATTCTGCTGGTTCCGCTCTTCGGTCACACGCTCGGACATTGTGGCGTCGCTGTCCGGCAGGGGGACCGTTGGCTGCTCCACGTCGGCGATGCGTACTACCTTCGCGCGGAGTTGGCGACCGACGACCACCCCGTGTCCGCGCTCGCGGCCATGCGAGCCGACGATGACGGGCGTCGGGTGGCGAGTCTGGCCGAGTTGCGTCGTCTGGATCAGCACCATTCCGGGGAAGTGGATATGTTTGGATATCACGACTTCACGGAGTTTTCGCCTGCTTCGTAGACTTACTCGTCAGAAAATGGTTCGGGGTGCCGGCGGGTGATCGCGCTCCGATGCGCGTCGCGGCTAACGGGTTTAATGGTTTCGTAGCCGTATTCGCCAGAATACGGTGTGCGGGTGCCGGCGAGCGCACGGTTCATTGGCATTCTGGCGAATGCCGCTACGGGCGTGGTGTGCGGGTGCCGGCGAGCGCACGGTTCATTGGCATTCTGGCGAATGCCGCTACGGGCGTGGTGTGCGGGTGCCGACGAGCGCACGGTTCATCGGCATTCTGGCGAATGCCGCTGCCTGCGCGCTTAAGCCGTCATGCGGCCCGGGGTGAAGGCTTCGGCTCTTGGGAGCAGGATCACGAATTGTGCCGGGCCGTTGAGGGCGGGTTCGAAGCGGACGTCGCCGCCCTGTTGGCGGGCGAGACGCCAGGCGGTGGGGAGGCCGAGCCCTCGACCGCGGCCGGCCGGGCGGCCGGAGAAGAACGGGTCGAAGAGGTGGTCGAGGAATTCCGCGTCCGGGCCGCCCGCGCTGTCCTCGACGGCGAGCCTCAGCCGGCCGTCCGGGGCGTCGCCGCCGGTCACGCGGATCCAGCCGTCGGCGCCGACGGCTTCCAGCGAGTTGCGGAGCAGGTTGTTGAGGATGCCGCGGGTCTGACGCGGGTCCGCGTAGGCGACGAAGGCCTCTGGCACATCGATTTCGACTGTCCTGTCGCCGGCCGACTCGCGGATCGCCGCGACCGCGTCGCGGGCCACGAGCGCGAGATCGAAGACCTGCGGCGCGGGCTTGGGCGGCCGGGCGAAGCCCATCATGTCGGTCAGGATCTCGTGGACCCGCCGGGTCTGCGTGACAATCGTCTGGAGAGACTTGATCACGTCCGGGTCGTCGATGCGCTGCTGGAGCAACTGGGCCTGTCCGGAGATCACCGCGAGCGGCGTGTTGATCTCGTGGCCGGCGCCGGCGGCCAGTTCGGCGAGGGCAGACAGTTTCTGCTCGTGGAGCCGGTCCGCCTCGCCCTGCTGTTGGGCCAGCAACAACTCGTGCAGCCGATTGACTTCGCCTTCGAGCTTGCGGACGAGTCCGCGACGCGATCGGCGGTAGTTACGCTCGGCGGCGGCCAACAGTTGGGGCAGGAGCGGTACGCCGTAGGGGTCGGCGAATTCCGCGTCGTCGGTGGCCGGCGTGGCCGGCGATTTTCGTGGATCGAGCCCGGCGTCGCGA
>JAIBBI010000243.1 GCA_019694755.1 Gemmataceae bacterium | reverse complement strand
GCCGAGTTCCGAACGGCGGCGCAGACAAATTCGATGGTCTTGCCGGACCGTTTCGCCAACCGTTGCGACTGGTTGACCAGAATTTCCGCCACGCCCGAGCCAACGGTGCCGAAGCCAACCAGCCCTACCCTCAACCGATCCATGTCCCGTGCCTTCTGAACGATGCGCAATGACGGGCGGCATCGTAGCGGCGGCGCAGAATGATGTGCAAAGGCCGGGTTGCGGGGTGGGGTGTTTTTGAAGGGGGGCGGTTTGCGCGTCGCGGTTCGCGAGCGAACCGGCTAACGGGGGGCGATCGGAAGTTCAGCGTCGCTGTGCGCCGCCGCCGCCCTGCTCGGCGAGCTGGCTGAACTTTGTCGAAAGGGATTTGAGATCGACCGGGGCCGCCACCACGGTTCCGCGCGCATCGACAAGCCAGTACTGGGGGACGGTCGTGACGCCGTAGGCCCGTGCGAGCGGATTTCGAATTCCTCGCTGATCGACGTTTGAAAAGAAGATCGTTCGCCAGGGGAGTTCGGCCTGCTCCAGAAACGCGTCGACGACGGCTTCGTCGACATCCATGTTGACGCCGACGACCGACAGCGTGCGATCCGACTGGCTGGCGACGAGTTGCTTCAGCCGCGGCAGGTCTTCCCGAAATGACGGGGATTCGGCTGACCAGAACACGATCAACACCGACTTGCCTTTGAGCTGGTCCAGCGACAGGAATCCACCTTCGATGGTGGCTCCGGCAAATTCGGTCAACGGTTGCCCCGCCAGCTTGTAGCGGCGGATGGCGCCGGCGGCCTGCTCGGCAAACGGAGTTTTGGCGAAGTCGCGCTCGAGGACTCCGAAGCAGTACTTCGCGTCGTCGAATCGACCGCCGACTTCGCAGGCCCGGGCCGCGACGACGAGCGCCAAGGCAGAGCGATTTGTTTCCTGCGGAAACCGGCTGGCGAACAAGCGGGCCTGTTTGGCGGCCATAGGTCCCCATGCGGCGCCTTTCCGCCCCTCCTGCTCGGCGAGTTCGGCAAGGCATTCGACGAGCCGGATCTGCAGCTCGACGGCGCCGAAGGATTTCGGATCCCGCTTGAAGAGCATTTCGGCTTCTTCACCCAGCAGGCGGACCTGATCGTGGTCGCCAAAGATGGCGAGCGTTGTTCTTGCCCCGGCCAGGTAGTGGACGGCATTGTTGAACAGCAGCGATTTCTCGGTGCTGTCTTTCGTTTTAGCACAGGCCTCCAGCGCGAGCGAAATCACCTGTTCGGCTCGACGCTTCTCCTCGGCATCCATCTGCGCTTCAGTGAGCTCCACGGCCTGAAACTCGCCCGGCTTGCCCGGAACCGGTGTGCGGACGACATCGAGCGGGGCCGACTGGATGCGGGTGATTTCGCGGATAAGCCACTCAGGCGTGCCGGGATCGGGCTCGACCAGCGATTCTTCGGGCTCGTCCGACTCGGGCTCTTCCTGGGAGGCCGTCGTAAACGTCCGGGAGGCGGCCGTCGATGCGGCAGAAGCGCCCGCGACGTCGAGAACAGGCAGAGCCTCGCCGATGGAGACTGCCGGCGGAACGACTGGTTTTTCGGGACTTTCGCGGCGAGCACGGGCGGACGACTGGGCCGTCGACTGGGTCTCCTGCTGCGAGCAGGCCGGCAGAGCTACGGCGCCAGTGAAGAGAATGACCGACCACAGGAGCCGATGGGCCGCGGCGTGCATGGGAATCCTTCCCCGGAATCAGGTTCAACCGAGCAGTTTTTACCGGTGCGGTTGCGAGCGCGGCAAGACGAATACGCTTCGGTAAATCGGGGAGGCGGGGGAGGAGTGTTCAGAGCAGGCCATTCGCCTGGCCCGGCAGATGGCGCACGGGGAAGAGTCATTCGTCCGTGTGATTCATCAGTGGGCTGACACCCACGGCCCGCCTATTGATGACAATTTCGGTTCAAAAACACGTCAACGTTGGCCGGCGTCCAGAACCTCCTTGCTCACATCCATGCCGTCCGATAGGTTGGCCGGCAGAGCCGTCTGCCGCCGTGCTCGGGCGGTTGAAAGTGGCCTCTAGCCAGTCAGCGGAGCTTCGATGTCTGCCGCAGCCTGTCATGCGACCGCTCACGGGCGTCATGCGTTCGAGAACTTTCACGGGACGACCCGGGAAGGTCTCGTGCTGCAGACGCGCCGGGGAATGCTGAAGGCAGGGTTGGCCGGCATGGCCGGGCTGTCGCTGACCGATGTGCTCCGAAGCCGTGTGCATGGAGCGGAGACCGGCTCGGGCAAGAGCGTCATTCTGCTGTGGATGACCGGTGGGCCGAGCCATATCGACATGTGGGACCTGAAGCCCGAACGTCCGCGCGAGAACCGCGGGCCGTTCCAGCCGATTGCGACAGCTGTTCCCGGCATTCAGATCTGCGAGCACCTGCCGCTGCAGGCGGCGATGATGGACAAGTTCACTCTGATCCGGTCGGTCGATTGCAAGGGGAGCAACCACGAGCCGAACATGGTCATGCAGACCGGCAATCGCGAAGCCGAGCCGCGGACCAATCCCAACGGCGCCAAGTATCCGTCGTTCGGTTCATTCGTCTCGAAGTTCAAAGGGCCGAACCATCCCGCGATGCCCCCGTATGTCGGGTTCTATCGCAGTCCGTCGCACATCGCATTCGGGGGTTATCTCGGCAAGCAGTGGGATCCGTTCCGGGGCAATGAGGCGGCGCGGCTGCCGGTCTATGATCTCGTCGGGAAAGACACCGGAAAGATGTCCCCGGCCGGCGTTTTTCAGTCGGCGGGCGGCCTCTCTCCGGTTCGGATGCAGGAACGCCAGAGCCTGATGGAGCAGTTCGATCGGGTCCGTTCCGGGATCGATCGCAGTGGCGCCATGGAGGCGTGGGATTTCTATCAGCAGAAGGCGGTCGAGATGGTCCTCGGCCGCCGGGCCCGCGACGCTTTCGACCTCGCGAAGGAAGACGCATCCGTTCGCGAGAAGTACGGTTCTCATCTGTGGTGCCAGCAGGCGTTGCTGGCCAGGCGGCTCGTGCAGGCCGGCGTCAGTTTCGTGACGATCGACCTGAGCTATCACACTGCGTCTGGAACCTGGGACAACCACGGCGACAACATTCCTCCGTACGGCGGGATCACGAAGGGGCTCGGGCCGCTGCTGCCGCTGTACGATCATCTGGTCACGACTTTGGTCAGCGACCTCGAGGCGCACGGGATTCTCGACGACACGCTCGTGATCAGCATGGGTGAGTTCGGCCGAACGCCCCGGATCGGAACACAGAAAAGCACGGACGGTCGCGACCATTGGCCGGAAGTGATGTCGATGTGCCTCGCCGGGGGCGGCCTCCGGCATGGACAGTTGATCGGCTCGACCGAACCGGATGGCGGCCGGATTGCTTCGCGGCCAGTGACGCCCGGTGATCTGGCGGCGACGATTTACCGGTACATGGGCGTTCCACTCGATTCCCAATACGAAGACGACCGCGGGCGGCCGCATCCAATCGTGCAGGACAACGGGCAGCCGATTCAGGAATTGTTCTGACCTCACGGATCGAGTGTGTAGAGACGCACCGTCCGCAGTTCCACGGATCCTTCAAACGAACGGATTGACGACGGTCAATCCGTCGTAGTTCGTTCCAGCCGCGAGGTCCTCGGAGTACAGCGTGGTTACTCCGGCCTCCCGGCAAGCGGCGAGCAGCATGGCGTCCCAGTGCGAGAGACTGAATCGGGCATGCAACGCGAAATAGGTTGTGAATGTCCGCGCCGACGGAACGACCAGCGGGAACATTGCCAGAAACGTTCGCAAATGCGATTCGACTTCGGCCGCCGTCACACGCCCGGCGGCTTCACTTCGCCTGAGGTTGTTCAGGATTTCGCCGGCCACCTGCCAGGGCAAGACGGCTGAACCGCTACCGCGGCAGAGCTGGGCGAGGAGCTGTTGCGCCTTCGCCTGCTTGATCGGCTCATCCGCGTCCAACGCGTCGATGAACACGTTCGTATCAACCGCGATCATAGAGTTCGTCTCGCCTGATTCGCTGTCCGCCCAAATGAAGTGGACGAGATTTGAGCCGCGCTTCGAGTAACTCCCAGGCGGCTCGAGCCTTTTCCGCCGACCATTCGTCGATCGGCTCGATGGTTAACCGCACCCTCTCCTGATCCGCCAGTTTCAATGCAACATCCGGCTTGAATACGCCGTTGGCATAGGTTGCGTCGATGTGCGTTGCCATCGCCAATGCTCCTCACGAAACGTCAATGTCACTTTACTAATCATAGAGGAATGTCCGGCTGCAACGCATCGTTTAACGTCGGCTG
>JAIBBI010000242.1 GCA_019694755.1 Gemmataceae bacterium | reverse complement strand
TTCTGGCGGCGCAAATGGCTGGCGCATTTTCGAGAGAAAGTCGGCCCGGATTCTCTTGAGTATGCCGGCGAATTAGAAGTCGAGGCCAGTAACTCCCTGCGGGAGAAGAACTGGGCCGGGGCCGAGCCGATTCTTCGCGAGTGCCTGGCACTTCGCGAGAAATCCGGAACCGATGCGTGGCCTAAGTTTCAGGCGATTTCGATGCTCGGCAACTCGCTGCTCGGCCAGAAAAAGTCGGCCGACGCGGAACCCCTTCTTCTTGCGGGCTATGAAGGGCTGAAGCGGCTTGAATCCTCGATCCCGAAATCCGAGGCCAACCGCGTACCAGAGGCCATCGACCGGCTGATTCTCCTTTACACCGTCACCGAAAAACCACCGGAAGTCGACAGGTGGCGCGCCGAACGCGCCAAGTACCCGCCCGCCAAACAACCGAAAACCGCTCACCAACCCTGATCCGCGATCCGCATGTCCGCTCTCCGCGTTCCATTCGAAAGGGCCGACGAAAGTAGGTGAGTGCGGCGAGGTAAAAGTGCAGAGCACAACCGTGCACTGCGGTGGTCTGCGATGATGGGGAGAGGTGTGCGCGAACAGGAAGCCAAGGCGCGAGATCCGAAGCCGAGTTCTGTCCGGCGGGCTCAGCAAGCGTCAGGCGTGCGAGCAGTACCAGATTCGCGGGAAGACTCTGGCCAAGATCCGCATCTACAAGAAGTCGCTGGGGTAACGACGGCGGAGGCCGGCCCGGCGTCGGACGAAGACGCGACATCCGATGGGGCCCGAGTGCGGCGGATGCCGCACTCGGGCCCACATCACTTTCCGTAACTACACCGACTGCAGGAACCGCAGGCGGAAGGCGAGGAAGTCGCCGCTGTCGACGGTGCCGCTGCCGTCGAAATCGAAGGCCTGACTCGAGCTGAGGAACGCCAGGCGGAAGGCGAGGAAGTCGGCAGAGGTGACTTGCCCGCTGCCGTCGGCATCGCCGAACAGGCGGAAAAGGTTGGTGCTAGTTGCCGGTGCGCCGATCAGCGTATAGTTGTCGCCGCCGGTGCCGTTGCCGTCGCCGTCCAGGCCGCCGCCGGCGGCCTGCCCGGCCAGGGCGGTGAGCGTGTACCGTCCGTCGGCCAGGGAGGTATTATCGACCGCGCCGCCGGTGAATGTCAGAGTCACGTCGTTGCCCGACACTGCGGCGGCCAGCGTCACCGCCTTACTGTCGCTTTGCCGGGTCAGCGTGAACGCCGCGCCGGGAGAGCCAACGAACGTCACTGGCGAGTCGAATGTCAGCTTGATCTGAGTGACGCGGGACCGCTGGGCCGTACCATCGCCGACGACGATCATGCTGACCTTGGACGGCGAAGCGACTTGGATCTCGAACGCGCCGATGTCGACGCCGCCGCCGGAGTTGCGGGCAAAGCCGGCTCCGCGCTGGTCTGTGGTCAGGCCGGCCGGATTGGAACCGTTGTTGATCGCGGGGCTGCCTGCAAGCAGGGCATGCGTCAGCGTAGGGCCGCCGTTGCTGGCGAGGGCACCCAACTTGGCGTCGAGCGGCGTGGTGTTAGTCCCCGAGAAATTGTTTGCACCGGTGATCGTAGCGCCGTCTTTGGAGCCGATCAGGCTGAAATTGACGTTAACGGAACCTGAGAGGTCGCCCGTAGCAGTCGAGCCGCCCGAGTTCTGTGCGACGATGCTGCTGACGACGTTGACGGTGCCACCGAGTTGACTGACGCCACGGCCCAGTCCTCCGCCGACGAGAGTGTTCTTGGAAACCGTGCTGCTGAAAACGTTGAGGGTGCCCGAAAACGTGTTGTAAGCACGAATTCCGCCGCCATTATTGCCGGAGGTGTTGCCCGAAATGGTGCTGTTCTGCACAGTCACGTTACCAGCGCCTGAAAGCGTCATCGCTCCACCCGATCCGCTAGCCCAATTGCCGGAAAGTGCCGTCGAATCGATTAGAATCGTATTGGCCGCTCCCATCGCAGGGATATCGATGCAGCCGCCCCCCGAGACACTGCTGGAATTGCCGGACAGGGTGCTCCGGAGGATGGTGAGGTTTGTGTTCGGCGCATTGATTGCTCCGCCGCGACTAGACGTCGCCGTATTGCCACTGACGTTCATGTCCGTCAATGTCAGGCTGCCACCAGTTGTCAGGATCGCTCCACCGCCACCTGTCGACTTGCCGTTCGTCAACGTGAGCCCACTGATGCCGACGGTGGATGTACCGGTGTTGAACAATCGACTCGCGGCATTGCCGTTGACAGTCGCCTGGCTCGCCCCGGGACCGTTGATGGTAATCGTGTCGCTCAGAGTCAAAACACCATTAGACAGCATAATCGTCCGCGGCGTTGCGAAAAAGGTCGCGTCGAACGTGACGGTGTCGGCCCCGGCTTTGGTGTTGGCATACGCGATGGCCTCGCGAAGCGAGGTTTTCCCATCGAAATTCGTACTCGCGTCGGAATCAGTGTTCACGACCAATGAAGGCGTTTCCGCGTTGGTCAGTGTAAAAGTCACAGCCCCGACACCGTTGGCCGAAGCCGTCACGTCGTACTTGCCGAGGGTTGCGTTGGCGGTAGCCGTCACGCTGGCCGCACCGCCGGAGATCGTGACCGTCGACGACGAGAGACTGGCCGACGCGCCGGACACGGGTGCCGCAAATGCAAAGACGCCGCCATCGACCGGCTCACCCGCATTGACCGGTACGACCGTGACCACCAGCGGCGCGGCGAACGCTGTGCCGGCCAGGGTGGATTGACCGGAGCCAGTCGACGAGGTGGTGAAGCCCTGGCTCTCGAACGCGCCGATGTCGACGGCCCCGACGCGGGCCTTGCCCCGCTGGTCGCTGGTCGACGCGGTCGTGCCGGCGTTGATCGCGGGGCTGCCGGGCAGGAGGGGAATCGTCTGAGTCGTGCCGCCGTAATTGCCCAGCACACCGAGCAGCGCGGGGACGTTCAGCAGGTTGCCGGCGGATCCGCCAGTGAGAGTTGCCCCGGCGGAATTGCCGATCAGGCTGTTGGTCGCTAGGACCGTGCCGGCAACATCGGCGGTCGTGCCCGTATTTCCGGCCACAAGACTGTTCGTCAGGTTGGCTGTCGTAAGCGTATTGATGCCGCCAACGCTCGTGCCGGTGTTGCCCACGATTGTGCAATTGGTGAGGGTCGAGGCCGTATTGGCATAGACTCCGCCGGCTCCCGCGCCGGCCGAGTTTCCAGTCACCGTGGTGTTGGACATGACAAACAGCGACCCGTTGAACGAGTCGATGCCGCCGTTGGTCCCGGCGATATTGTTGCTGATGATGGAGCTGTTTACAGTGAGCGACCCATAATTCTCGATGCCGCCACCGAAACTCGATGTGGCCGTGTTGCCGGAGATCGCCGAATCGTTGACGGTCAGGGTGCCGCGATTGAGAATTCCGCCTCCGGGAGATCCGGACGCTGAAGCTCCGCCAGTGATCGTCACTCCGTTGATGGTCGTCGAGGTGCCAACCGCGATTTCAAAGACCCGACTCTTCTTGTCTGCATTGACGCTCAGCAGATTCGCGCCGGGGCCCTGGATCGTCAGGGGGTCCGTCGTGTTGTTGACAGTGAACTGTCCCCCGGTCAGCGTGATCGTGTTAGCAGAATTGAAGAGTGACGAAAACGTAATCGTGTCCGGCCCCGTCTTGGCCGCGGCGTAAGCGATCGCCTCGCGGAGGCTGGTCTTGAAGTCGGCGCTGTCGACGATGTCGGCCGGGGTGTCGACCACGAGCGAGGGAGTTTCGCTGGTGGGGGTATCGATGTAGTAGACGGTGCCGAGCGTGAGCGCGGCCCCGCCGTTGAGTTGCTGGGTCGTCACGGTCGCGCCGCGGGTGACGCTGACGTTGTAATTCGTTTGCCCGTTGGGCACGAGCGTAGCGTAGACTTCGCCGGCCGCGAGACTCGTGATCGTCGTATTTCCCGCGCCGCCAAAGGTGATGTTGTTCAGCCAGCCGCCGTTTTGGAGAGCGACGGTCGTTCCTGTGCCGACGGACAGCCGGGGAGCGTCGAGGGCGAATGAGCTGCCGAGCTTGGTCGAGGCGTTGATGAAGAAGAGGTAGCTGAAGCCGGAAAAGGCGTCGTTGTAGCTGCCGGTGCCGCCCGTGAGGAGGACGACGGCAAGCCCCTGACTGCCGGTCGGACTGAGGGTGAAGTCGTTCGCCGTCAGCGAGGTTCGGCCGTAGGCTTCGCTGACCTTTGTGCTGCCGGACAGGAGACCGGGGATGTTGGGTACCTGGGGCGTGCCGCCGATGTGGACGTTCGCGCTGCGGATGCCAGTGCCGATGCTATT
>JAIBBI010000082.1 GCA_019694755.1 Gemmataceae bacterium | reverse complement strand
TCTACTTCTCGAGCGGCAGGCCGCGTTCTTTCCAGCCGCGGTGGCCGCCGTCCATGCTGATGACGTTGGTGTAGCCCATCTTCTGCAGGTTGTCGGCCGCGAGCGCGGAGCGGAACCCGCCGCCACAGTACAGGATCAACTCGGCATGCGGGTCGGGAAACCGCGCCTCGGCATCGCGCTCGATCACACCCTTGCCCAGGTGGATCGCGCCCGGGATATGGTCGGCGGCGTATTCGCTCTCCTCGCGCACGTCGATGAGCGTCAACTTCTCACCGCGGTCGAGCCGGGCCTTCACGTCGTCGACGGTACACTCGCGCACCCGCGACTTCGCATCGGTGACGATCTTCAGAAACCCCGGGGCATGATGCTTGGCCATGATGTCGTCCTAGGTGGATGGGCGCTCAATGTTATCAATACCGCGCCAGCGTCCCGGCGGAGCGGCCGAGGGGTTCGAGCGTGGCGGCCGCGCCGTCGAGCATCATCTTGAGTTCGCTGCCGATCGCCAGGAACTGCCAGCCCTCGGCCAGTCGCCGGGCGGCCTCGGCCGCGTCCGCGCCGTGCAGGCCGGCGGCCCGCTTGTGCTTTCGGCACATAGTCAGCACGTGGGCCAGCGCGGCTTCGAACGCGGCGGTGTCGGGAGGGGTGCCGTCCGCCGTCCGCATGCTGGCGGCCAGGTCGTTGGGCCCCACGAAGATCGCGTCGATGCCCGGGACGGCGAAGATCTCGTCGGCCCGCTCGACCGCCTGCCGGTGCTCGCACTGGAGCACGATCAGCAGTTCGTCGTCGGCCCGGGCGAAGTACTCGCCGGCCGTCGCGCCGAAGTTGAGCGCGTGGGTCTGCCCGCCGACGCTCCGCGTGCCGCGCGGCGGATACAGGCACGCGGCCACCGCGTCCTCGGCCTCCTGCCGGGAGTTCACCATCGGCACGACGACGCCCATCGCCCCGTTATCCAGCACGCGCTTGATGTGATCGTGCCGGTTGCTCGGCACCCGCGCGAGAGCGGTGCAGCCGGCATCGGCAATCGCGCCGAGCATGTGCGATGCGGTGGCGATGTCGACGAGGGAGTGCTCGATATCGACGGTGAGCCAGTCGAAGCCGGACCGGGCCATGAACCGCACCGCAAGCGGGCTGCCGAGACTCAGCCAGGTGCCGAGGCTCGGTCGTCCGGCACGGAGTTGCGATTTGACTGCGTTCGGCCGCACGGCAACATCCCAGTGTTGATCTTGTTCCCTCCCCCTCGTCCTCTTGTTCCCTCCCCCCTCGCGGGGGAGGGTTAGGGTGGGGGGGTGAACGGCCGCCGGCTATCGGCTTCCGGCTATCGGCCAGAGCGGATTCCGGGGTAACGCAGCGGCGCGGCGTTTACCCCCCACCCCAGCCCTCCCCCACAAGGGGGGAGGGAGCAAAACACCCCAAATCCGTTCTGGCCGATAGCCGGTAGCTGGGCAATGAGACAGTCGACTCTCCGCTTCACGCTGGTCAATCCATCACATCGCCGACGCTTCACCATTCGACCGGGCGGCCGAGTCCATTTCGCTCCTGATCGACCGCTCCATCGCCCACACTAGTAGGACCATGACGACGAAGAACCAAGCATGGAGGAATGTCTCGAGATTGACCGAACTCGCCTGACTATTGTACCAGTACCAATTGGCTACGGCCCAGGCGTGAAGAAGTGTGGCCAGTACGATCAGCCTGCGCGCGTAGTAAGGCTTGAGGATCGAGGTGACGATCGCCAGACCGGCAAAATATGAGGTGAACAGTCCCGCGAAGAACCAGGGAGAAACCTGCATCGCCCAAATCCAAAAGAAGTTGCCTTCAGTGGTCTGCGAGTGATCCAACCAGTATTCCCGGGGTTGAAATACAAGCGTGGCGATAAGGTCACATCCCCACGTCAACCCAATAAGAACGAGTAGTTCCCAATTCGCGCGAATCCGAAGACGGCTCATCCTTTAGCCTCGTTCAAAAACGTTCCCCAGCTACGATATTTGCCCGGCTTTCGGGGCAACGTCGAGATAAAGGTAATTGTCAGCCGAGCAAAGCAACTACTCTTCTGGAATCGGTTCGGCCAATTCGGGGAAGACGTCGGTGGGTAGGCCGGCTTCGCGGATCAACTCGCCGAGTTTGCGGAGGGCGGCGAAGCGGTAGTTGGCCACCTGCTGTTCGCCGACGCCCAGCTTGGCGGCGACATCGCGGTTGGCCCAGCCCTTCACGAAGAGCAGCTCCAGCACCTGGACGCGGACGTAGTCGCCCTTCTGCATCCAGCCGCGGAGCATCTGGCCCAGGCAGCGGGCGATGGCCTCGCCTTCGAGGGCCTGCCGCTCGTGGCTGCGGGCCTGGCTCGACGCGGCCGGGGCGTCGCTGTCGAATTGCCGGTTGAGGATCTCGTCGCCGTCCTCGCTGCCGGTCTGCCACGGCCGACGGCCCTTGCGGCGCAGGTGGTCCGTGATCTTGTGGCTGGTGATGGTGAAGAGGTAAGTCTGAAGTTCGCGCTTGTCGTCGAAGTTCGGCAGGGAGTTGAGGAAGCCGACGAACGCCTCCTGCACCACGTCCTCGGCCGCGGCGCGGTCGCGGATGCGCCGCTCGGCGAAGGCGTGCAGCCGACCCTCGTACCGGTCGATGAGCCGCTGCCAGGCGTCGGGCTCGCCCTGGCGGATCTGCGCGATCAGCAATCGATCACTGTCCGATGCCATGCCGTCAGGATAACACTGGCCCGCGGCTTTGACTACGACCGCACGCGGCTCAGGCCGGCCCGGGCGTCCGGCGCAATCGGATGCCCGTCGTAGGATGCGGCCTGCTCGAAGAACCCGGCCGCCTTGCCCCGCTGGCCCGACCGCTCGTACGCCAACCCCAGCTTATAGAGCGTGTCCGCCCCACTCCGCGACGACTTGCGATAGTCGAGGAAGCAGCCCACCGCGAGGTCCGCCCGATCGAGATCGTTCAGATACATGTCGCCCAACAGGCGGTTGGCGAAGAGCCAGGCTTCCTCCTCGGCCGTCGAGGCGAACGCGGCCGGCTTCTGCTCGCGGATGTCTTCCAGCAGTTGCAACCCGGTATCGCGGTCGCCGAGTCGCAGTGCCGCGCGGGCCCGCAGTACCTGGGCCGTGATTGCCGCCGGGCGAACGACCGTCGCCAACTCGGCGAGGTGCCGGGCCCAATCCAGTTGCTCCGCGTCGGCCTGCGACGAGTCGAGCATCTCCTTCGCCCGGGCCATGCAATAGTCGGCATCGATCGCCGTCTTCTGAGCTTCCGATTGCAACTGGTCCGGCAACACCGAGTACGTGTACCGGTCGCGGCGTGCCAGCAGGTCCGCATCGGCCTTGTTGTAGACGAGTCCCCGCGCCGTCGCGGCCAAGGCAGCCAGCGGGTCGCCGAGCCTTTCGTGGCACTCGGCCAGCGTCCGCAACGTCTCGATGCCGCTCTGGTCCGACTCGGCATAGTCGCGTAGGCAGTCGGCCGCCTCGGCCCAGTCCTTCGCGACCAGCGCGGACTCGGCCAGTGACTTGGTGACGGCGAAGTAACTGGCCCGCGCGGTGTCATTCAGGTTGCGCACGCCGACGGTCGCGCCCGCACGCCGACCCGCCCGGCGGACATCGCGCGCGGCATCGCGGTCGCCGTGCTGGTCGAGGGCGTCGGCCGCGAGTTGCGCGAGTCGCGGCGCGTCCTCGGGTCGCGCCTCGGCGGCTATGCCGAGAAACTCCGCTGCCCGCCGGACCCGCGTCGGGTCGTCGAGCAGTGCACGGCCCAGTTGCTCGACGTAGCCCGCGTCAAACGGCCCGGCAGATCCCGCACAAAACTCGGCGGCCGTCAGCGGCGCGTAGAGCACACGCTTGAGCATCCATGCCGTCGGGTCGTCGGGCGACTTCTCCAAAGTCCGCTCGACGACGGCGATAGCTGCCAGGCGTCGGCCCGGCATCTCGAGCGCGGGCCGGCCGACGCGCTGCTCGAGGGCGGGGTGCAATACCAGCGCGAGTTGCCAGGCGGCCAGCGACTCGTGCCCGGGTTCGAGCAGCGGCGTCAGGTGTGCGGCCGCCGCATCGATGTCGCCGGCGTGCGTCGCCGCGACCGCCCGCCAGTAGCGCACCCGGTCGGTCCACGCCGGGCCGAGTTTAGCCACGAGGTCGAGCAGTTGCCGGGCTTCGCTTGCCTGTTCGGCCGTCGGCGACGAGGCGAGCAGCCGATCGACGCGGGCCAGGCAGAGTCCCGGGTCGATCATCCCGAGCAGGCGGTCGTCGATGGCGGCCGGGTCGATCTGCCGGTGAACCTCCCACAGCGCGGCACGGGCGAGGCTGTTGGTCGGGTCGAGCGCCACGGCCCGGCCGAGCGCGGCCAGTGCGTCGGCCGGCAGCCCGACCCGCCCGTAGCTGATGCCGCGGAGCGTGTGCTTGAACACGCGCAGCCCCGGCAACACCCGCGACGTGTAGACGTAAAAGAGCGAGACGGGGATCAGGAACGCGAGCACGGGCAGGCCCGGCGTCGCCTTCACGAGCCAGACGCCGACCGCGATGGCGGTACACCACAGGGCGACCTCGACTTCCGTCTCCTCGGCCTCGCCGACGAACGTGAGCAGGTAGAAGAATGGCAGCCCGAGCAGCAAATACATGCCGATCGCGGGCCGGTCGGCCTCGGGAATGAAGTCGGGCCAGCGGTCGATGGCGTACAACCCGCCGGCGACCAGCAGCACGGCGGTGCCGACGGCGAGGCCCAGCCGGGTCCATCGCCCGGGCCAGACCTTGAGCGCGAGCGACACTGCGCCGAGCACAAGCCCCGCGCCCGCCATCGTAGGCAGCAGGGCGGGGTCGACGGGCCGGGCCGGCGCGAGCCGGATGCCGAGCGCGAGACCGAGCAGCAGTCCGCCGGTGATCGCCTGCGGAAACTCGAGGAGCAGAAACAGCAGATAGGCGGTGGCGCGCCCGGCCGGCCGGACCACGGAACGGAGTGCGGCCACGACCAGCCCGGCCGACAAGCCGCCGACGAGGCACGCCGCCACGATGGCCGCGGCCGCGGGCGTAGGCAACGCCAGCGCGGCATACGCCAGCAACCCGAGAAACAGCCCCTTGATCAGATGCTCGATCACGATCCAACGCATACCGGAACCCTACGGCACGGAAGCGGAGAAGGGTAGCCGTTCAATTTCGTAGCGGCATTCGCCAGAATGCCGATGAGCCGGCGCTCGCCGTAACCCGCAGGCCGTATTCTGGCGAATACGGCTACGGGAAGCGAATACGGCTACGAGCACGCGAATACGGCTACGAATAGGGCGGCGACTTGTGGATCACCGTTTCACCAATTAATATGGAGACTCTTGCGGTCCCCTTCCCATCTGTTTGAGGCCCGTCCCATGATTCGGTTTCGTCGCAGCTTCATCCGTCTCGAAGATCGTATTACGCCGGCCATCCATGAGTTCATCGACCCGCATCCTGCGTCCGGCAATCAGTTCGGCACGCACGTCGTCCCGCTGGCCACCGGCAACGTCGTCGTCACGGCCCCGGGCGATGCCGCCAACGGCACCGGGACCGGCGCGGTGTACCTCTTCAACGGCAAGACCGGTGCGCTCATCAGCACGCTCCAGGGCTCCACGGCATTCGACGCCATCGGCTCCGGCGGCGTTATCGCTCTGGCCAACGGCAACTTTGTGGTCCGCTCGCCGAACTGGGACAGCGGCTCGTTGCAGAACGTCGGTGCGGTCACGTGGGGCAGCGGCGTCACCGGAGTCAGCGGTGTCGTCAGCGCGGGCAACAGTCTCGTCGGGGCGCAGGCCTTCGATCAGGTCGGAAACGATACTGTCACGCCACTGACCAATGGCAACTACGTCGTCCGCAGCCCCGCCTGGGACAACGGCTCGTTTCTCGATGCCGGTGCGGTGACCTTCGGCAATGGCGCGACGGGCACCTCCGGAGTCGTGAGCCCGCTCAATAGCCTTGTCGGCACGGCTCAGCAGGATTTTCAGCAGGGCAGCGTCGTCGCCCTGACCAACGGCAACTATGTCGTCCGTAATCCTCTCTGGACGGAGTCGGGCGCGGGCGGAAATGGAGCCGTCACCTTCGGCAACGGCCTCACCGGCGTGAGCGGGCCGGTCACAGTCTCCAACAGCCTGATCGGTGCGATCGGCGATCAGGTGGGCAACGGCGGCGTCCTCGCGCTTGCGAACGGCGATTATGTGGTCAACAGCAAGTCGTGGGACAATGACAGCGGCCTGGTCGCGCAGCTCGGCGCGGTCACGCACGTTAATGGCAAGACGGGCCTCACCGGTCTCGTCTCACCCTCCAACAGCGTCATCGGGCCGCTGTCGTTCGACGGCAACAGCAGCTTTCTCACCGCGCTTACCAACGGCAACTATGTGCTGTGCGAACCGTTCGCTGATCGCATGGTAGGCATCAACCTCGTCGGCGAGGTCGGGGCTGTCACTCTGTTTGACGGGGCGACTGGTGGGGTGATCGGGCGCACGCTCGGCAACAACCTCAGCGATCAGGTCGGCTTCAACGGCATTATCCCGCTCACCAACGGCAATTACGTGATCCTCAGCCCGATGTTCGATGCCGGGGCGGCCGTCAACGCCGGGGCGGCCACACTCGCCAGCGGCACCGCTGCACCGCCCAGCGTCACCATCGCCAACAGTCTCGTGGGTGCGACCGGCAACGACTCGGTCGGCTCCGGTGGCGGCACCGCGCTCACCAACGGCAACTTCGTCGTCCGCAGCCCCCTGTGGGACAACGGCGCGGCCACCAATGCCGGCGCGGTCACCTGGGGTAACGGCACTCTCGGCGTCGTCGGTACCGTCTCCGCGCTCAATAGCCTCGTTGGCAGCAAGACCAACGACCTCGTTGGTAACCACCCCGTCGTCGCGCTTACCAACGGCCACTACGTCGCCCGCACCAACACGTGGGACAACGGCGCACTCACCGACGTCGGCGCGGTCACGTGGGGCGACGGCACCGTCGGGGTCTTCGGCGCGGTTTCCGCAACCAACAGCCTGATCGGCAGTAAGTCGAGCGATTCCATCGGTGCCGACGGCGTCGTGGCATTGCTAAACGGCAACTATGTTGTCGGCAGCCAATTCTGGGACAACGGCGCGACGGTCAATGCCGGCGCCGTCACCTACGCCAACGGCACGACGGGACTCACGGGCACGATCTCGGCCGCCAACAGCCTCGTCGGCATTGCCGGCAACGACTCCGTCGGCTCGGGCGGCGTGACGGTCTTCCCGAACGGCAATTACGCCATCGCCTCGCCCGCCTGGGACAACGGCGCACTCACCAATGCCGGCGCGATGACGTTCTCTCCCGCGGCCGGGGTCGTGGGCGGCCTGGCCGGCTCGAACAGTGCGGCCGGTCAGGCGGGCTCCACCGGACTGTTGTCCGCCGTCGTGGATACGGTGAACGGCCAGTTCTATGCCCGCTTCCCGGCCGAGAACGGCGGGCGGGTCCGCATCGGTTCGCTGACCACTGGGTTTGCCGCCCCCCGCGTCGCGAACGTGATCGTCAATGACGGCGCGATCCAGCGTTCCAACGTGACGAAGCTGACGGTCGAGTTCGATCAGCGCGTGCAGACGCTCGTCGCGCCGGCCAGCCTCGCGCAACTCGTCAGCCAGAAGACCGGCGACACGATCACGCTGAGCGGGTCGGTTGCCACGACCGATGTCACGCGGATCACGTTCACGTTCGCGGGGCCCGCGACGAGTTTCGGCTCGCTGCTGGATGGCCGGTACACACTGACGATCCCGGCCACGGGGATCCGGAACGGCACGCAGTCACTCGACGGCAACGGCGATGGCACGGGTGGCGACAACTACGTACTCGTCGGCAGCCCGGCCAACGGCCTGTTCCGCCTCTTCGGCGATGCCGACGGTTCGGGGCAGGTGGGTTCCAGCGACTTCCTCGCCTTCCGCCTGGCGTTCCTGTCGAGCGACAGCACGTTTGACTCCGACGGCGACGGCCAGGTAGGCTCGAGCGACTTCCTCGCCTTCCGCCTCAACTTCCTGGCGACGGTGTGAGGAAAGGGCTGGGCCACATCCTCGTATCGGCATTCGCCAGAATGCCGATGAGCCCGCGCTCGCTGTAACCCGCACGCCGTATTCTGGCGAATACGGCTACGAAATTCGAATACGACTCTCGTTTCTACTTCAACCCGCCGCGCAACTGCCTGGCGTCGTCCGCCGCGATGGTCGTGGGGTAGTACGTCAGCAGTGTGTCTAACACGCGCCTGGCTTCGTCAACCCGGCCTTCGCGGATCAGGGTGCGGGCCTTGGTCACTTGCTCGAAGGCCAGCCGCTCGGCTTCTGTTGCCGAGAGGATCACCATGCCGGGGGCGGCCGTCGCCGTGGTGGTGGCGAAGCGGGCGGTCTCGACCGTCGGCTGGCGGCCGAGGTACTGCTCGGGCCGCTTCCACACGCTCTCCGTCAGGGCGAAGCCGGCCGGGTCGTAGTCGCGGAGTTCCTGGTATGTGAAAGGGTAGTAGAAGCACGAATCGAGGAACGCGCAACTGATTTCGGCGAAGTACTCGGCATCGTTGGTGCGGGCATAAGCCCGGCCGATGCGCCCGGTGCGGTCGGTCACGCGGTCGTAGAGCTTGCGCTCCACGGCCGTCTGGTACGCCCCCTTCACCTCGGCCGAGTCGAAGCCCAGCAGCCGGTGGTGGACCGCGTGGGCGAGTTCGTGCAGCAGGATCACCTGCTGAAACTTCGAGCCGGGCGGGCGGAGCTCGCCGAGCCGTTTGAGCGTGACCAGCTCGATGGAGTTGGCCAGCAGCGGGTCCTTGCCGCGGGCCTTCATCTGCGGCCCGGAGTAGCCGAAGTAGAAGGCCACCGCGTCGGGCATGGTGGAGTCGGTTGCGCGCCAGCGGACCCAGATCGGGATCTGCCGGACAATCTCGAAGAGTTTGGGATTCAGGATACGGCGGAGGTCGTCGAACTCGGCTTCGAGTACGTCGAGCGGCTTGCGCTGCCAGCGGTCGGCCTTCTGGGCCTGCACGTCGTCGTGGATCAGGACGGTGAAGCCGCGGAGCGTCCGGACCTCGAACCCGGCCGGGGGTTTCACGTCGGCGGCGGGCAGAGCCGGCGCAGCAAACAACAGCACAGCGAGGGTGAGGCTTCGCATGCGGAAGCCTAGCCCGCAATCCCCGCCGGTTCAAATCGCTGTTATTTCAGGCTGTCGAGCAGCGTCTGGGCCTCGCCGGCCGCTTTCGTCATCGGGTAGTCGCGGATCAGTTCCGCGAGCCGTTCCTTTGCACGGTCCTTCTTGCCGTCCTTGATCAGCTCGCGAATGAGATCGAGCTTGCCCGCGGCCGCCTTCTCCGGGTCGGCCGGCTTCGGCGCTTCAGCCTTGATTGCCGGCGTCGGCGTCGGGGTCGGCGCGGCTTTCGCCTTCTCCGGCTTCGGCTTGGCGATGGCCTTGCCCCAGACCTTCTCGGCCAGCTTGTACCCCTCGGGGTCGTACCCCTTGAGCCCGTCGCGGTCGTACGGGTGGTAGTCGATCTTGTCGAGGAACATGCAACTGATTTCGGCGAAGTACTCGACGTGATTGGTGTTGGCGTACGCCTCGCGCTTCGGGCCGTTGCGGTGTTCCACCGACTCGTACAGTTTGCGCTCCTGCGCCTGCTTGAACGCGGCCACGATCTCCGGGTGGTCGCGGCCCAGCACCTTGTCGTGGACCGCGTGGATCAACTCGTGCAGCAGGACCACCTGTTGCTTGTCCCGGCCCGGTTGTTTCAGCTCGCTCAGGAACTTCAGCGTGACGACTTCGATCTGGTTGCCCTTGCGCGGGTCGGTGTTCGACTGGCCGCGGATGTAGGCGAGCATGGAGCCGGCGTGGTACACGGCGATGGTCCGGGCCCCGTTGGCCTTGGCTTCACCGTTGTCCCACTCGACCCAGATCTGGACGGTCTGGAGCTTCTGAAGGATGTCGGGCTTCATCAGCTTGCCGATGGCCCGCAACTCGTCTTCGAGGATGGAGAACGGGTGCCGGGCGAAGCCGTCGAGCGTCTCGTCGAGGATCTTTTTGTTGATGAGGACTTGGAACCCTTCAATCTGCCGGCGCTCGTAGCCCGGCTCCGGCGGCAGCTTCGACTTGCTGCCGGGCAGGTTCGACTTCTTGTCGGCGGCCTTCTTGTCCTGCGCCGGGAGCAGGCCGACGGCGGCGATCAGGAGCAGGGCGGCGGCAAATCGCAGCATGGCGGCATGGCTCGGGGAGAGGCGGGTGGGCTCATTGTGGCGGTTTCCGGGCTTGGGAGTCAAGCGGCCCCGGCGCGCAATTCCTACCCCCGGCCGGCGAATCGTCTGGACGGAGACGGCCCGCGCGGTTCACAATAGCGGGACAGCATGGCGCCACACCACGAAAATCCCGGCGAAGCCACCCTGCCCGATGCGGCCGGGCGCGCGGCCGCGCCCGGCCCGCCGACCGAGCAACTCCCGCACGAGCCGATGACCGTCGACTTCGCGACGATGCCCTCGGCCTCGGACGTGACGCCCCGGCCCGAATCCTTCGGCGATTACGAGATCATCGACGAGATCGCCCGCGGCGGCATGGGCGTCGTATTCCGCGCCCGGCAGATCAGCCTCAATCGCATCGTCGCGCTCAAGATGATCCTGAAGGGGGAGCTGGCGACCCCCGCGGACGTGCAGCGGTTCCGCGCCGAGGCCGAGGCGGCAGCCCGACTCGACCACCCGAACATCGTGCCGATCTACGAGGTCGGCGAGCACGCCGGCCGGCCGTACTACACGATGAAGTTCATCCCGGGCGGCAGCCTGGCCGGCGACACGCCCGGCGCGAGCGACCGGATGACCATCCGCCAGGAGGCGACCCGCCTCTCGACAATTGCCCGGGCCGTGCACTACGCCCACCAGCGCGGCCTGCTGCACCGCGACTTGAAGCCGGGCAACATCCTCATCGGTCAGAAGCTGGCGGATTCCAGCCTGCGGGTCAACACGCTCGTGGGTTCGCCGGAAAGCGAAAGCCGGGACTCGGCCGCGGTGTTCGTCACCGACTTCGGTCTGGCGAAGCGCGTCGAGGGCGACGCGGCCATCAGCCACACCAACGCCGTGGTCGGCACGCCGGGCTACATGGCTCCCGAGCAGGCGAAGGCTGATGTCACGCTGACCACCGCGGTCGACATCTGGTCGCTGGGGGCGATCCTGCACGAGCGGCTGACGGGCAAGCCGCCGTTCCGTGGCGAGACGCCGCTGGCGACGCTCAAGTTGCTCGTGGAGTCCGATCCGGCCCGGCCGCGGTCGGTCAACCCGCACATCGACCGCGATCTCGAAACGATCGTGCTGAAGTGCCTCGAGAAGGACCCGAGCCGACGCTATGCCAGTGCCGACGCACTGGCCAACGATCTCGACCGTTGGAGCCGGGGCGAGCCGATCCTCGCCCGACCCGCGAGCGGCATCGAGCGTGCCTGGCGGTGGGTGAAACGTCGGCCGGCGCGGGCCGCGCTCGCGCTCGCGCCGATCGTCGGGCTCATCGCCTGGAGCGTGCAGGCCACGCGCGTCGCCAACTCCGAGTCGAAGGCCCGCGAAGAGCAGGCGAAGTTCGCGGAGCAACTCCAGTCCGCCCACAACGAGACGCAGGACGCGCTGGCCCGCGCCAAATCCGCGCTCGCGCTCAACCGGCTGCACCTGGCGCATCAGTATTATCAGGCCCACGACGTGGCCGAGGCCCGGCGACTGCTGGCCGGCGTACCGGAGTCGGCACGGGCGTGGGAGTGGAACTTCCTGCAGCGGCAGGTCCACCCCGAGGAGCGGTTTGTGCCGCTGGCCGGGCCGGTGGCCGCGCTCTCGGCGAGCAAAGACGCCTCGCGGACGCTCACGGTGCATCACCACGGCGCGTCGGTGGCCACGGTCTGGGACACGCTGACCTGGAAGCCGGTGCGCGAGGTCACGCTATCGAAGACCGGCGACCCGCGAATGACGGCCGTGCTCGCGCCGGACGGCAGGACGTTCGCGGCGGGTGGGGCCGACGGGAGCGTCCGGCTCTTTGACGCGACCACGGGCAAAGAGCTGAAGGTGCTGGGAACGCTGTCGAGCGAGTTGGCGGGTTTCCAGTTTCCGGCGGACCGCACCCGTCCGCGCGGCCCGGGCCAGCCACCGCGGGCCCCCGGCAGCGATCACGCCGCCGGGATCGCCGGGCTATTCTTCGACCCGGCCGGGAAGTTCGTGGCCGCCCGCACGGTGAGTCAACTCATCGTCTGGAATGTCGAGGACGGCAAAGAAGTGCTGAAGACGGCGATCGCCTACACCGCGGAAACCCGTCAGCCGGGCTTCCGCGCCGACGGCAAACTGTTCGCCATCTGCTCTTACGCCACGGACACGCAGTTGCTCCTCCGCAACGTGCTGACGATGAACCTCGCTTCGTACATCGAGTTCTTCGACACGACGACGTCGAAGCGCACGTCGCGCGTGCAACTCACCGCGGGGGTCGTCCTGCGGAGTGCGGCGTGGGCCGACAAGCAGATCGTCTACACGGCCGCCGAGCCGATGAGCTTTCAGGTGCGCCTCTACAGCGTGACGCCGGAGAACCCGGTCACGCGGTCGGTGCCCGTGGGCGACATCGGCTCCGCGCTCAGCGTATCGCCGGACGGGAAGCATGCGGCGATGGCGACGCCGGGGCTGCCCGCGGTGGTCAGCGAACTCGACCTGGGCCAGGCCCGGTTGCCGCGGACGGTCGCGGCCGCCCCCGCCCGGATCAACTCGCTCGCCTGGCTCGGCAACTCCGGCTTGCTCGCGGTCGGCTGCGATGACGGCCTGCACGTCTGGCGGCCGGACCGAATCCATGAATCGTACGCGGTCACGCCCAAGTCCACCGGCCGGGTCGCGGCGGCCCGCTTCGCGCCCGGCGGCAAAGCCATCGTCTGGTCGGGCGCGCAAAGCAGTGGCGGCTCCCTGCAATATCAGGATCTGACCACGGGCGAGCCCGCGCCCGGACGCGTGTTTCACACGCCACGGACCGCGGCCGAGTTCGACATCCATCCCGACGGCCAGCGCGTCGCTTCCGTGTTCGGCTGGAGCGCGCTGGTGTGGAACCCGCGGACTACCGAGCCGGGCGTGCCCCTGCTCGGGGATAACTCGCAGTCGCTCGCGGCCGTCGCCTGGGACCCCGCGGGCAAGCGATTGGCCCTCGCCGTCGATCACCCGGATTTGAAGTCGCGCAAGGAGAACTGGCTCGACCCGGCCCGCGTCAACGGCCCGCCGAGCACGCTCGAAGTCTGGGACGCCGACACGAAGAAGCGGCTGACGACGATGACCGGGCACCCGGGCGTCATCGAACTCATCGACTGGTCGCCGGACGGCGCCACGGTCTTCGCGGTCGGAGCGGGGGCGGTCTCGGCATGGGACGCGGCCACGGGTCAATCGCGCTGGATCACCCGGCATTCGTTCGGCGGGCCGTGCAGCCAACTGGCCGTGTCGCCGACCGGCGGCGAGTTGGCCTGCGCTTGTGCCGGGATGGCATACCTGATCGATGCCGGCTCGGGCGTGATCCGGCACACGCTGCCCGGCCCCGACCTGTTCGCCATCGCCTATTCCGCCGACGGCACGCGGCTTGCGACCGGCGGATCGTCCATCAAGCTGTGGGACCCGGCCTCGGGTCTGGAGTTGCTCAACCTCCGCATCCCGCAGGGCCCCGGCCCGCGCGGCGACCGCTTCCCGCTCGCGGTCACCTTCGCCGGCAACGCGCTGCTCGCCGCGATGACCGACGCTTCGGTACTGCGCTGGGACGGCCGGCCGCCGGGGCAATGACGGCCGTTGCTGAATTCCTGAGCGCGCTTTCGCACTCCCAAAAACACTCGTGATCGACGTTACTCTCCGCCAACTACGACGGCGAGGATCAACAGTCCACTGGCGGCGGCCAGCGTTGTCCACATTACTGCGCGGTTGACTTGCCCGCGGGCCGACCCGAGGCCGAAGTGGTGTCCCTGCCCGTGCCAGAGCCACAGGCCGGCGGGTGCGGTGAGTGCGCCAAAGAGCCACAGGTGCCAGGGTTCGGACCCGCGGCGCAGCATTTCGCCGCAATCGCCGACGCGGTCGAACGACCCGATGCCGATGTAAAGGCCGTTGGCCAGCAGGCAGAACCCCGCGAAGAACCGGAGCACGAACGCGCCCGGCATGCGAAGCCCCGCGGCCACCGCCCACAACGCGAGCGGTACGACGACACCCACGACAGGCCCCGCCCACACGACAGCCAGCGGTTGCGGATTCGCGGCGAGGTCCGTCCGCGAGATCGTCAGCGGATGCAGCACCACCCGGCTGACCTGACCACCGGTCATGCGGGCACCCAGCACATGCCCGGATTCATGAACGGCCTGCATACCGAACCACGACCCGACAAGCGTCGAGAGAATCAGTACGAATTGCGCAGTGCGGTTCATCGGCATGAGGCCTCACCCCGCATGAGCCAAGACAGGTCGGTCCATTGGACCAACCGTTCCCGGCCAGTCTATCCTGCCGAGTGAAGAGGTCAAAAGGTAGCTGGTCGTCCGTACCCGGCGATTCGATCCGCACAAGAATGACACATTCCCCGTCTCGGCCCAACGGGCCGACCTTTCTTAGCCCCGCCCATCGGGCGGGGTATGGAACATCAATCATTGCGGACGGCCTGAAGGGCCGTGCTATTGCTATTTCTACCTTCCGTCCCATTGGCCTTGTCCTTGAAGGCTGAGACTCAATCCCAGACATACCTTTCGTCGAATTCGATGCCGTGCTTTTGGAGAAGCAGTCGGTATTCGTCTTGAAACGACTGTGCGCGGTGGTGCTCGGGTTGATGCTCGATGTATCGAATGACTTCATCGGCGCGTGATGAACTCACCGAAAATGCACCATACCCGTTCTGCCAATGAAACTGGTCGAACTCACGGCCGCGGGTCTTTATCCATTTGGACGATGCGGTCTTCATCAATTCCACGATCTCGGCCAAAGAGTGAGTTCGCGACATTCCGAAGAGGGCGTGGACGTGGTCCTCGACTCCACCCACGCGGAGCGACGGACAGTTGTTGTTGGTGAGGGTCGCGGCCATGTATGAGTGAAGTTCCGTACCGACGGTCGATGTCAGGCACCGTTGGCGATACTTCGTGCTGAAGACGAGATGAACCAGGACTCGCGCATGCGATTGGGGCATACGGTCATTTTCCATTGATGTTGGCCAGTCACTTAGCGCGGCCCTTCAGGCCGCCCATCGTTTATTCACCCAAAACCCGGCCCGCTGGACCGGGCTAAGGAAGGTCGGTCCTTCGGACCGGCAAAAAAACCGGTCGAATCGGCACGCTCGTACTCTCCTACTCCCCTACTCCCCCACTCCCTCACTTCGCCTCCAACAGTGTCGTGTACGCCAGTCGTTGCAGGGTCAGATCGACCCAGGCCGGGGGGTCGCCTTCGGGGCGGGCTTCCAGTGTGCCGCCGGCGACTGCGCTGGCCAGTGCCGTTGCCAGCGCGGCGTGGTCGTTGGTGCCGTCGAGGCGGGTGAGGACGAACTGGTCCATCGGCTCCAGCGGCTGTTGGAAGTGCCGGATGGTCGGCACCATGGTCCCGGTCGCGGCGGCCCGCCGGGCGGGGGCGAATGCCACCGGCCGCTCCGGGATCGACAGGGCGAAGTCCGGCATATGGGTGTTCAGCATGAGCATCCCGTTGCGGTACTGGTCGAGCAACTGCTGGTGCAGGATCCGGCGGGCCCGCCCGGGGTCTTTCGTCCATGCGCTGCCGAGCCGATCCGCCACCAATTGCTCCAGCCGGCTCACGGGCACGGCCGCGGGCCAGGCAGCGAAGGCTGCCCGCAGCATCGCCGTGACGATCGGGTTCCGCGTGGAGATGCTCATCCCGTCGTTGGCGATGAAGTCCTGCGCCGCGTCGGGGTCGACCTCGCTATCGGGCAGGGCCGGGCGGGCGTTCGCGGAGACCAACAGACTCGGAACAACGCCGAGGGCCGCCTTCGGGTCGGTCGCGGCGGCCGCGTGGCAGAGCAGCGTCCGGCGGAACGAGCGGTTGCGGAGGAAGTCGACGTGCTGTTCGAGGTCGACGAGGTCGCTCGACATCTCCTGCAGCAGCTTGACGATCTCCTCCGCCAGCCCGCCGAGGAACGGGAACGGCAGGACTTCGCCGATGTACTTCAACTGGTGCCGGCCCGTGTGCGCGGCGAACTCGCGGAACAGCACCGGTCGGTTGTCGTCTTCCAGGTAGTCGTGGAAGACGTAATGATCGGACTCGGAGCCGATCAGGTCGGCTTCGGACTGGAGGACGTGCGAGTACGGCATGTCCGGCTCGGGCGCGGCGGTGGCGAGGAAGCGGACGTACTCGCGGGCCACGCGGGTCTTCGTGGCCGGGTCGCCGGGGATGCCGGCCACGCGGTCGAGCATCGCCTGCCGGGTGATCCCGCGGAAGTGCCAGCCGGGGTATGTGTTGTAAGAGATGTAACCGACTCCCGCGGGAGTGAGCCGCGATCGGTACAGCGCGAGTAGGGCATCCTGCACTGCGGGAGGCACCCACGAATAAACACCGTGCGCGACGATGTAGTCGAATTGACCCAGGGCCGGGTCCATCGCGGCGAGGTCCTGCGTCTCGAAGCGCAGGTTGGCGAGGCCGAGCGCCTTCGCCTCGGCCCGGGCCAGCTCGATCTGGACCGGTGAGATGTCGATGCCGACGAACTGGCTGTCGGGCAGCGTCGCGGCCATCGGGATCAGGTTGCCGCCGGTACCACATCCCACCTCAAGGAAACGGCATTTCGTGATCGGTGGGGCGTTCAGACCCGCGAGCCGGCCGTTGACCGCCAGGGTGTCGGGGTGCGTGCTGCGGCGCGGCCGGGCGGTGTACGGCATCGCATCGTAAGCGTCGGCTACTGAACTCATGGCCGGTTCCGGTGTTTGTTAGGGAAACGGTATCATACCCCGGCCATTCCCGGCTGGTAGAATGCCGGGGCCTGCCAGAGGAGTCGTGCCATGTTTTGCCGTGCCGTCGTCGTCGCATTCGGACTATTGATCGTCGGGCCCGGCGCGGCGTCAGCCGAGAACTGGCCGCAATGGCGAGGGCCGGGCAACGACGGCCTGAGCCACGAGACCAAGCTGGCGACCACCTGGGACGACACGAAGAACATCGCCTGGAAGCTGGCGATGCCCGCGGCCGCCGGCTCGACCCCCGCCGTCTGGGGCGACAAGCTGTTTCTCACCAGCGAAGACGGCGCGGATGTCGTGCTCATGTGCGTCGGCACCGACGGTAAGGAACGCTGGCGGCAGAAGCTCGGCGGGCACAACGGCCGGAAGTACATGAGCGGCGAAGGCAACAACGCCTCGGCCTCGCCCAGCACCGACGGGCAGCACGTCTGGGCGTTCGACGGCGCGGGGCACCTCGCGTGCTACACCGTCGACGGCAAGCAGGTCTGGTCGCTGAACACGCAGGAGAAGTACGGCTCGTTCCGCATCCAGCACGGCATGCACAACACACCGGTGATCGACGGCGACCGCCTCTACATGAACCTGCTGCACTCCAACGCCTGGCTGGTAATCGCGTTCGACAAGACCACGGGCAAGGAGTTGTGGAAGCACGAGCGGCAGAGCGACGCGACGGCCGAGAACGAGCAGTCGTACGCTTCGCCCAGCGTCTGGCGGCAGGGGGGCACGGCGTACCTGGTCGTGCACGGCAACGACTACTGCACCGCGCATAGCCTCGACGATGGCAAGGAACTCTGGCGGCTCGCGGGCCTGAACCCGCAGCGGCCCGGCGAGCAGTACCACCGCACGCAGCGGTTCGTCGCGTCGCCGGTGGTGTCCGCGGATCTGATCGTGGTGCCGACGGCGAAGAAAGGCCCGGTGGTGGCCGTGAAGCCCGACGCCCGCGGCAAGATCGAGCCGGGCGGAGCGGGCGAGTTGTGGCGGCTGCCGCGCAGCACGCCGGACGTGCCCAGCCCGCTGATCCACGACGGCCTCGTGTACCTCTGCGGCGAGTCGGGATTGCTGACCTGCGTCGACGCGAAGACGGGGAAAGAAGTGTACCCGCCCGAGCAGTTGCACAAGGCGATCTACCGCGCGTCGCCGGTGGCGGCCGACGGCAAGATCTACCTGTTGGCCCGCGACGGCGTGGCCACGGTGATCAAGGCCGGCCGGAGCTACGAGAAACTCGCCGAGAACAAGCTGACCGACGACACCTCGGCCTCGCTGGCGATCGCCAACGGCACGATCTACATCCGCGGCTGGAAAAACCTCTACGCCATTAGGCCGTGAGCGATCAGGCTCGCATTTCTGCACGCGGGCGCAGGACCAGCCAGCTCATCGGGGCGGGGCGGAATTCTTGGACGTGGTACGAGCCATAGGCCAGGGGTAGCCAGCGGGCCCAGGGGATGGGGAACGGGTAGTCGGCGACCGTGCGCGGTTGTTGCCCGATCGTGGTGACTTGGTGAGTGGGCGCGAAGCGGCGCGCGAGTTCCGCGCCGGTGCCGGGCACGAGGAAGTCGTGCAACTCGACGAGGATCCACGCGTTGCGCAGCGCGCCCGCCACGGCCGGGTCGAGCAACTCGGCCTCGCCGCCTTCCACGTCGCACACGCAGGCGGTCCGGCCGGGCCCGCCCAGGTCCGCGGCGAGTGCGGCCGGCGTACACCGGCCGCGAACAGTCATTCGCTCGGCCACGCCGTTCATTGCTGCCATCTTCGCGAGCAGCGCACGACCTTCTTCATTCTCTTCAAACGCGATGACCCGCGCTTGCGGGCAGCGGAGCGCGAGGCCGACCGCGTAGTATCCCTCGGCCGCACCGATGTCGATGATCGTGGCCGGCGCGAGTGCGATCAACTCTTCGATCGCGCCGTGAAGTTCCTTCTCGTAGCAACCGAGTAACTTCGGATAGAACACACTGCCGACGCTGGCGTCGACGTACTTCATGCCGCGGAACGGCCCGGCGAACACGGTGCGCCCGACCCGGCGGTCGATGGTGGTGGCGAGAAGATGACGGGGATAGAGCGGCGTCGGCAGGAGCCGTTTCGCCCAGCGGTGCAATAGCGTGTCAGGCCGCACGGCTGAACCCGGGGACCACCGTCCCGAGATTCCGCAGAAACAGCTCCGCCCGGTGCCGCCAGGTGTGCTGCTCCAGGTAGGCCCACCGGCGGGCGCGGTCGATGGGCGCGTGCGGCCCGAGCAGCTTCGTCGCGAAGTCGGTATTCCCGTCGGCGAGCATCACGTGCGGGGCGTGCTCGACGCAACTCGCGATCGGCGTGGCGACGATGGGCCGGTCCGTGGTCAGGTAATCGTACATCCGCAACAGCGACCGCCGATGGTTCGCCGGCGACACCACGAGCGGGCAGAACAGCACGTCGGCGTGCTGCATGTAGGCGGCCAGCTTTTCGGGCGGGCGATGTCCGAGAAAGCGGGCGTTCGGCCCGATCGTCGGTTTCAACCCGTCGCCGATGTAGACGAACTGCCAGGGCGGCAGCATATGGGCGATGCCGCGCATCAGATCGAAGTCGTACGCCTCGGTGACCTGCCCGACGCACAGGGCAACGGGGCCGGGCGGCAGATCGGCGGGGCGGCGCGGCAGCGGGTCGTCGGGCGAGGGCAGCGTCACGCCGTTGGGCTGCACGAACACCGGCGCGTCGGTCCGCGTCCGCAGGTCGTCGGCCAGGAGGTGCGACACGGCGAACGCCGCCCGACACTTCGCCAGCAGGCGATCCTCGTTGGCCCGGACCCAGGCGGGGTTCCAGCCCTTGTAGTTTTCGTAGGAATCGAAGGCGTAGTAGATGTACGGCAGGTCGGGCCGGCGCTCGGCCACCGGCGCGTAGTGCGGCAGCGTGTAAACCGCGACATCACCGTGCAGGTGCGGCGCGGTGCGCCGGGCGGCCAGCCACGGCATCTTCGTCCAGCCGGGGCCGCGTGGCTCGACGGCCTCGAACGTCACCCCGGCGGGCAACGCGGAGAACAGCGACCGCACCCACGGCTGACCGGCATCGAGGACCGATAGCTTCACGAGCCGGCTGCTTCCTGCGCGGCAGCGACCGGTTGCACGTCGTAGGGATTCAACCGGGCCGGGCCCAACTTCTGGGCGGCGCGGTTGATCACCTGCAGAAACGCCTGAGCGCTGGCCTCGACGATGTCGGTGCTCACGCCCCGGCCGCGGAGCGTCTGGCCCTGGTACTCGCACTCGAGCTGGGCCTCGCCCTGGGCGTCTTCGCCGTCGGTCACGCTGCGGACGCGGTAGTCGCGGAGCTTGACCTCGATGCCGGCGATCCGCTCGATGCACTTGAAGATGGCGTCGATCGGCCCGTCGCCCATCGCCGCGTCCTTGAAGATCTCGCCGTCGTTGCGCCACAGGCAGACGGCGGCCATCGGGATGGTGCCGGTGCCGGCGTTGGTCGTGAACGCCTCGAGGGTCCACATCGCGGAGGTCGAGCCTTTGTGCAGCATCGCCTCGGCCAGCGCTTCCACGTCGGCGTCGTAGACGGTCTTCTTGCGGTCGGCGAGCGCTTTGAACTGCTCGAAGAGCAATTGGAACTGCGTATCGTCGAAATGGTAGCCCAGCGCCTCGACCCGCTGGCGGAGGGCGTGTCGGCCCGAGTGCTTGCCCAGCACGAGTTCCGTGTCGGTCAGGCCGACGTCGGCGGGGACCATGATCTCATAGGTGTTGCGGTGCTTGAGCACGCCGTCCTGGTGAATACCCGACTCGTGGGCAAACGCGTTCTGCCCGACGATGGCCTTGTTGCGGGGCACGGCCAGGCCGGTCACGAGTGCGAGCTTCCGGCTCGAGGGCACGAGCAGCTTGGTGTTGATCGCGGTGTGCAGACCTTTGTAAACGTCGCTGCGGGTTCGCAGGGCCATGACGACTTCTTCGAGGGCGGCATTGCCCGCCCGCTCGCCGATGCCGTTGATGGTGCATTCCACCTGCCGGGCCCCGCCCTCGACGCCGGCGAGCGCGTTGGCCACGGCCAAGCCGAGGTCGTCGTGCGTGTGCGTGCTGATGACCACCTTGTCGGCCCCTCGGACGTTCTTGCGGATGCCGGCGATCAGTGCGCCGTACTCGGCCGGGGTCGCGTAGCCGACCGTGTCCGGGATGTTGAGTGTGGTCGCGCCCTCGGCGATGACCGCTTCGAGGACTTCGTACAAGAAGTCGAGTTCGGAGCGGGTCGCGTCCATCGGCGAGAACTCGATGTCCGAGATCTGCGCCCGGGCCCGGGCCACGCATTCGCGGGCCTTGGCCAGCACCGACTTGCGGTCGCTGCGCAACTGGTGGGTGATGTGGATGTCTGAGGTCGAGATGAACGTGTGGATGCGCGGCTGTGCGGCGTCCTTCACGGCCTCGGCGGCGCGGTCGATGTCGGCGGCGGCACAGCGGGCCAGGCCGCAGATGGTCGGCCCGTTGACTTCGCGGGCGATCGCCTGCACGGCCTCGAAGTCGCCCGGCGAGGCGATGGGGAACCCGGCTTCAATGATATCGACGCCCAGCGCGCGGAGGGCGTGGGCGATTTCGAGTTTCTCGGCGAGGTTCATGCTCGCGCCGGGGCTCTGCTCGCCGTCCCGCAGGGTGGTATCGAAGATCAGAACGCGATCGGAAGGGTTCGCCATGCGTCGGACCTCGGAAAACGAAACAGCCCCGGGAAGACTCCGGGGCCGAGAGTGGATCGCGCGAAGACGGCATCAGGCCGCCCGCGGGGCCCCAGGGGAAGTCATCAAAAACCGGAGCGGCTCCGCCATATTACCAAGTGTAACCCGCCGCGCAACGGTTGGCTAGGAGACCCGCGGGGGGCCTGAGGGTGGGAAGGGTGGGTTTATCCGGCCGGCTCAAAACCGAGTTGTGCGATCAAGGACTGCCCGCCAGAATGATAGGTAACGCATGCCGCCCGCCTCACGAGCAATGCAGCCCGTGGGTTGCACGGCGGGCGGGGGTTCTTTCGGCGGTGGAGGATAATCCCATGGCAGTCCGCTACTTGGCGTTGCTGATTGTCTCGATCGCCTTGTCGGTATTGGGGTACTTTTTCTTCAGTATCGTTGTCGCCATCTACGTCGGACTCTGGCTGCACAACGAGAAGATGTACTATGCCCAAGGGCTGACCG
>JAIBBI010000241.1 GCA_019694755.1 Gemmataceae bacterium | reverse complement strand
CGCCGCCGGCCCCTCCGACACCGCCTGTGCCGCCCGCACCGCCACTTCCGCCTCGGCCACCGACTCCGCCGGGTGTCCCGTTAAGGCCGCTGGCGCCGGCCCCCCCGCTTCCACCTGAGTAAAACGTTCCGCTCGCTCCGCCACCGCCACCGCCGCCGCCGCCGCCGCCGCCACCGCCGCCGCCGCCCGATCCACCGCCGCCCGCGCCGCCCGATCCCCCTCCAGACCCGCCCGAACCGCCTCCACCCCCGGTCAGCAGGAGAGCCGTGCCGGCCGCCTGCTTGCCACCGTTGCCCGGGAGTCCGACGAAGCCCGCGGAGCCGTTGTTGCCTATCGTGCCAGACGAACCGTCATTACCGTATTTTCCGCCAACGCCGGGCTCGCCGCCTCCGCCTTGGCCGTTGTTGATGCCGCCGCCGGTCCCCCCACTACCTCCCGCGCCCCCACTGGCGCCAATGCCCACGGTGGTTTGCGCGGCAGCACCCGCGCCGGCCCCACCACCGCTTACTCCCGCGCCGCCTGACCCTGCGTTATTGATTCCAGCTCCGCCACTGCCCGATGAAAAGCCATTGAATCCAAGGAGCGATTTACCGCCACTTCCACCATTGCCACCGGAGTTACCGCCGAATCCGGTTCCCCCGCCCCCACCGTAGTTCCACGAGAGAAAAACATAGGAGCCGCCGCCGCCGGCACCGTTCCCCGATCCGCCGCCGCCCCCGAATCCGCCACCGCCGCCGTTGCCCCAGTCGTTGTTGGTCGCGCCGCCGGTGCCCGGTACGCCGGCTGAGCCGCCACCCGGCCCCGCGACCGTCAGATTGGCCGCGGCGTTGATCACGCTGCCCGCGCCGATGACGACGTCATTGCCCGCGTAGAACCGCACGGCGTAATTGCCGGGGTTGTTTGTAAACGTGACCGACGTACTCGCCGGCAGCACGAGGTCGCCGAGGATGCGGAACTCGAAGACGGTGGAGGAATCGGTCAGCCCCGTCGTGAACGGGACGCCGTTGACGGTGGTCGCGCTACCGTCGTCGCCCGTAATCTGCCCCAGGCCGATGTTCACGGTCCAGGTTGCCGGCACTTCGCGGGTTTCAAGGGCCTGCAGCCAGAGCCGCGACGAGGGTCGGCGGCGAACAGAAGTCGTCTGACGACGAAAGAAGCGGGACATGTCGTGACCTCGATGGAGGGAAATGCTGAGTCACAACTAGTACGTGCGGGGACGAACGGATCTTTCTGAAAAAAACGGAATCTCGCAAACATCCCGAATTTCTGCTACCGTAGGGGAGTCCGGACCCACTCGCCGACGGTGTGGAGTGTACCGTGGTGGCCGCGGCCGGATGAGTCGGTGAGGACGTGCCCGGCGGTCTCGTCGCAATGGTAGAGCGCGATCGTAAATTCGTCGGATTCATGGCGTTCCGCGGGCACAAAATCACTCCCGTAGCGGGCGATGCTCGACACCCGAACCTCGTCGAATCGCATTTCGAGAACCGAGTTGCTTCCACCAAGCAGGAATGAACCGGCCGGTACGAGCGAAAGGTATGGGCGCAGAATCTTGGCTGCCACTCTCTGTCCGTCGATGAACAGCCGAAAATCCGCGCAATTGTTGACTCCGGCAAGGTGGATCCGTCGGCCGGGTTCGATTTGTCCGCCCCCGAAATGCACCTTCTCCACAACCGGCGAATTGGCGGGTGGCCGATTCAGCAACACGCTCAATTCAAAGGTATTGGTCCCGCCCGGTCCCTTGCCGCCGAATATCAGGAACGAATCGTTGCCGATAATGTGTTGCGCATCGGAAAACTGCTCCGATGCGGTGAGAAAACACTCGATCGTGCCGGTTTTCTCTGGGTCCATGAGTCCGTACCGCACCCAGGCTGAGCCGGTCGACGGCAGACTGAGTTCCCGGTAATAAGTCGGCCGGGTTGCCCACCGCCAGCCGCCCACCCCGACTGCCGCGGCCGTGACCGCTCCGACGGCCTGCAGCAGCCGCCGACGATGCCACCAGGGGCGGCTGGCCGGTTCGTCGACCTCCTGTAGCTCTCGCAGGACTTCGAGGGCCGAGGCGGGCCGCTTTTCCGGTTCCCGTTGGAGCAATCGCGTGACCAGCGACGAAAGTCGGGCGTTGATGGCCGGGTCGAGATCCGCAAGGCGCGGCGGGTCGCCCGCGGCCATGGCCTTGAATACCGCCAGCGGTGTGGCCCCGGGGAAAGGGAGTCGGCCCGCCAGTATCTGGTAAAGCACGCTGCCGAGGCTGAACAAGTCGCACCGGTGGTCCACCCGGTCGCCGTCGGCCTGCTCCGGGGCCATGTAGGCCGGCGTGCCGACGATCGTTCCCGTCTGCGTAAGTCGGATGTCGCTGGCCAGAAAACGCGCGAGGCCGAAGTCGACGATTTTCACCCGGCCGCCGGGTTCGAGCCAGATGTTGGCCGGCTTGATGTCGCGGTGGATCAGCCCCCGGTCGTGGGCCGTCGCCAGTCCGCGGGCCAATTGACAGGCGATGTCGACGGCCTCGTCCACCGGCAACTTGCGACGCTCCTGCAGGACGGCGGTAAGTGATTGTCCTTCGAGCCGCGGCATGGCCAGGTACGGCAGTTCGCCGTCCTCGCCGACACGGTAAATGGGCACGATGTGATCGCTGACCACGGCAGCGACGGCCCGCGCTTCGTCGAGAAATCGCTTCCGTGCAATCGGGTTGCGGGCGTGCTCGGGCCGCAATAGCTTCACCGCCACCGGTCGAAGCAACTCGGTATCTTCCGCCGCATACACTAGGCCGACGCCGCCCGACCCGAGTAAGGGGCCGATCCGAAACGGCCCGATCATCGAGGGCGGCTGGTATTCCTCGAACGGGCTCGGATCACCCGGCGTGGCGTCCGGCGGCACGGTGGCGTCGGCCGGGTGCAGCGCGGCCAATCGGGACAAGAGATTGCCAACGGATATTACATCCGACACAGAAGCCGGCCGGGGCCATTCCTGCGAACGGTCGGCAACATCCTTGAGTCGGTTCAGGCAATGCGGGCAACCGAGAACGTGTTCCTCGGCATTGCGCAGATCCTGTCCAGACCCGCCACCTTCGACGAGTTGACCGAGTAGAGCGTCATCAAGACAGGTCGCAGACCTCACGTCGCCGGCCCCCGGACGTTTACTGATACGCACGAGACCCTGGCGACCTTTCCGTCACTCCATGAGCCCGGCAATTGTTTCCCGCAACCGCCGCTGCACCCGACACTTAGCGATGTACACGGCATTCTCAGTCTGGCCGGTTTCCCGGGCGATGTCGCGGGCCGGCCGGCCGGAAAACATGAACGCGGTCCCCGCCCGCCAAACGCCCGGGTCGAACTCGCATTCCATCAGATCGAGTGCGTTACGCAACAGCACTTCCTGATATTCGCGATCCCAGAAAAGCTCGGCCGGGTCGTCGACGGAAAGCTCCGGCACACTACCCAGAGGCACTGCCGAGCGCACTGCTGCCCGCCGCCGAAGATCGGTCAGTCGGTTCATCGTCAGGGTCTTCAGCCAGCCGCGAAAGCTCCGGTTCGCATCGTAGCGAAAGGCCGGCAGTTCCTTGAGCAGGGTGACAAAAATGTCCTGAACCAGGTCGGCCGCATCGGTCGGCTGGAGCCCGGCCTTACCGGCCCACGTCATCAACAGCGGCGCGTAGAGTTGGACCAGGCGATGCCACGCCTCGCGATCGTCGGCTTGCCTGACGCGCTCGATAAGTGTCAGTGACGTGGTGTGCATCGCGGCCGGGGTATCAGTACAGGACCTGCGGCGGCCTTCCTGACTCGGCACGCTCCATCAAACTACCCGACAGCCGGCGACGTTGCAACGATTGTCCCGAGAAAATCAGGTTGTATGCTCAGGTAGCCGCACGCATAGACAAAACCCTCCGGCGCGGTTCCTGTGAATTGTTGTGTGGGCTATTTCGGTCCGGCGGTCGCGACGGTGGCCGCGGCCAACTCGCGGACGCTGGCCGGCATTTCAAGGAGGAGAACCAGATCGGCCGGTCGGCGACAACCCTATTTCGCTCAGCACTTGGTGGACCTCGCGAATGGACCTGCGCTGGTTGCGAAGGTGTACCCGAGCGACCAGGTGGACACGCTGGCGATGGCCGACTGTGTGCAGCGGAGTAAGAGTGCAGTGCGGGGAGACGGCGGCGGGGGAAAAGTGCAGACCACGACCGTGCATTGCTGTGGTCTGCGATGATGGGGAACAGCCTGCAATCCGGCCGCAGGAGGCACCGAGGCATGATCGAACAGGGAACCATGGAGCGAGAGCCGACACCTGCTACTGACCGACGTGCTCAGCAAGCGTGCGGCATGCAAGCAGTATCGGATTC
>JAIBBI010000081.1 GCA_019694755.1 Gemmataceae bacterium | reverse complement strand
ACATGTACCAGCCGACGTCGGGCGATCTCGGGATCGTGGCCGCGATCGTGAACGTGCCCCACGACGAACCGGGGATCTGGATCATGGTGCCGTCGGCCCGGGCGACCTCTTCGCCGCCGAGCGCTTTCACGACGACGAAGCCGAGGCCGGCGAGGGCGATGACGACGATAAACATGATGGCGAGCGACGTGACACCGGCCGCGAACGGCCCCAGCTCGACCCGGGCGATCTCGGCCAGCGACTTGCCGCCCCGCCGAACCGACGCGCCGAGCACCAGCATGTCCTGCACCGCGCCGGCCAGGCACACCCCTGCCACGAGCCAGAGCAGGCCCGGCATGTAGCCGTACTGGATCGCCAGCACCGGGCCGATCAGCGGGCCCGCGCCGGAGATGGCCGCGAAGTGATGGCCGAAGCACACCCACTTGTTGGTGGGGTGGTAGTTCTGCCCGTCGTAGTGGGTATGGGCCGGGGTCGGGTTCGCGTCGTCGAGCGCGAGCACGCGCACGGCGAGGAAGCGGGAGTAATACCGGTACGCAATGACAAGGATGCCCAGCACGCCGACCACGATCGGCATCGCATGAAGCACCGTCCGGTCGCCGAGCTGCGAAGTGAACATGGAGGGAAGTGTACGGGACCGGCCGGCGAAGTGCCCGGGGAGCCGGACGGTATGGTACGGGCCGATTCCCACTCGCGCCGAGGCTCGCGACACGCGAGTCGTGAGCGGTTTGACCCGCGCTATTAGGTCTCGCTAAAGTTTGCGCTGTTTTCCCAATCCGGACAATCGTTCAAGGTGAAAACGGTGGATGTCGATACTCTGGATGGGGTGTGGCCGCATTCCGCCGGCCAGGATGTTCCACGACCGGATGACAGGGTGCGTGAGGATTGAACTTCAGGCTGCTGACTCGGGTATGGCGAAGTTGGCACCGGCCGGCTGACGCTTTCGTTATGTTCTCGTTGTTGTGTTCCACGCTGGCCCTGATCGGTTGTGCAAGTACATGCCCGACCTGCAATCTGGATTCCGTTGCCGCGAATGTGAGCACACGAGCCGGCGTGGCCATCGAATCGCCGCACCGCATCAGCGACTGTTTCCTGCCCAACGGAGCGAACCTTACCGACGGGCTTACCGAGGAAGAGGCGGTCCTGATCGCGCTGTGGAACAATGCCGCGTTCCAGGAGACGCTCATCGAGTTGGGCCTGGCGCAGGCCGACCTCGTGCAGGCGGGGCTGCTGCCAAACCCCGAGATGATTTACTTTTTCCAAGTCCCCGACAAGCCGTTCAAGTACGCGATTGAGGTGCCGCTGGAGGCGTTCTGGCTCCGGCCAATCCGCGTCGCGGCTGCCCACCGCGAGACCGAACGCGTCTGCGAACGGCTCACGCAGGCCGGGCTCGATCTCATTCGCGACGCCCGCCAGGCGTATGCCGACGTATTGTTGGCCCACGGCCGGCTGAGTGTCGCGGACGATGCCGTGCGCATCCGTACCGAGATTGCCCGCCTCGCCAACGCAAGACTGCAGGCCGGGGACGTCGGCGAGCAGGAAGTCGCCACCGCCCGCATTGACGCATTAGCCGCGACGCAGGACCGCACACGAATCCGATACGACGTGGCGCTCGCCGAGGAACGCCTCCGCAACGTGCTCGGCATCGGCATCCTGCGCGAACCGATTCGCCTGATCGACGACCGCCTGCCGGCAGCCGGTGCTTTCGATCCGGGGTCCTTGACGGCGGAAGCCCTCGCTTCCCGCCCGGACGCCGTGGCCGCGACGCACGCCGTCGATGCCGCGGCCGAGCGATTGCGGCTCGCCCAACTCGTGTGGTTCCGCGTGCTGGGCGTCGCCGACGCTTCGAGCGGACGGAATACGGGCCACGAACTCGGCCCGGCCGTGCGGTTCGTGCTCCCGATCTTCAACTGGAATCAGGGCAACGTGGCCCGCGCCGAGGCCGAACTCACCCGTGCCGAACGGCAGCAGATCACGCTGCGCGACCGGATCATCCTCGAAGTCCACCAGTCGGCCGACCGCGTGGCTCAGGCGCGGAGTGAACTTGAGATTCTCGTGAAACAGGTGCGCCCGGAAGCCGAGACGGCGATCCGCCGGGCGGAAGTCGCCTACCGCGAAGGCAACGCGCCGTACGTCGTGGTGCTCGAGACGACCCGGCAGGTGCTCGACAGCCGGCTGCGGCAGGCACAGCTCGAAGCGGAATTGCGGCGGGCCTGGGCCGAGTTGGAGCGGAGCGTCGGCCGCCACATCGTGCCGGAGGCGAAGCCATGACCTTCCGGTCCGGCGTGTTTTCAGGAGTCGTCGCGACGCTGTTTCTGGTGGGCGTTGCTGGTGCGGCATGGTTCATCCTGCAATCACCGCGGCCCTCCACCCCCGCGGCCGCGGCGACGCCGCCCGCGAAGTTGGGCAAGGTCCTCAAGGAAGACGAGATCAACGGGCTGAAGCTCACGCCCGAGGCCGAGAAGCGGCTCGGCATTCGCACGGGCGCGGTCGAGAAGAAGCCGGTGAGCCGCGTGCGCACTTACGGCGGCGACATCACCATCCCGGCCGGTCAGCTCAGTGCGGTCGCCGCACCGCTGGGTGGTATTCTCCTCGCCCCGGCCGGCGGCCTGCCCACGCCCGGCGCGGCCGTGCGCAAGGGTCAGGTCATCATCCAACTCCTGCCGCTGCTTACGCCCGAAGCGCGCACCACCATAGCGTCGGCCAAGGTCGATTCCGACGGCCAGGTCAACAACGCCAACACGCAGGTCGAGGCGGCCCGCATCGCCCTCGACCGCGCGCACCGCCTGCTCGACGAGCAGGCCGGCAGCCGCCGGGCCGTCGACGAAGCCCAGGCGCAATTCGACCTCGCCAACAAGACGCTGGAAGCCGCGACCGCCCGGCGGGACATTCTGGTCCGCGTCTCGGGCGAGTTCGAGCGCGGCACCGCCGCACCGATCCCGATTCCCGCGCCGCAGGATGGAATTCTGCGGAGCGTATCCGCGCTCAACGGCCAGAACGTCCCCGCGGGGGCGGCCCTCTTTGAAGTCGTCGACCTCAGCCGGGTCTGGGTCCGCGTGCCCGTTTATGTCGGCGACGTGACCCAACTGGCGACCGGCGCGGAAGCGACCGTGGCCGGCATGTCGGCGCGGGGCAAGGATGACGAACTGCGGGCGATGCCGGTCGACGCTCCGCCCTCGGCCAACCCGCTGACCGCGACCGTCGACCTCTTCTACGCATTGGACAATCGCGTCCGCCATTACTCGCCCGGCCAGCGCGTGGCCGTCGCCATCACGATGCAGGGCGAAGCGGAGAGCATCACGGTCCCGTGGTCGGCGGTGATCCACGACATCTACGGCGGCACTTGGGTCTACGAGCACCCGGCCCCGCATTCCTACATCCGCCGGCGCGTGCAGGTGCGGTATGTGACCGGCGACCGCGCGGTGCTGGCCACCGGCCCGGCCGTCGGCACGAAGATCGTCGTGGAAGGTGCGGCCGAGCTGTTCGGCACCGAAGTCGGCTTCAGCAAGTAAGAGCCCCGGGGGAGTCCCACCTTGTTGAGTTGGCTGGTCGAGACATCACTGCGGCTCCGCGTCGTGGTCCTCGCCCTGTGCGTGGTGCTGCTGGTCGTCGGCGGGCGCGCGCTCCAGACCGCCCCGCTCGACGTGTTCCCCGAATTCGCCCCGCCCTACGTCGAAATCCAGACCGAAGCGCCGGGCCTCTCGACGGAAGAAGTCGAGAGCCTGGTCACCGTACCGCTCGAGAACGCGCTCAACGGTACGAGCGGCGTGAAGACTATCCGCTCCAAGTCGGTCCTCGGGCTGTCGTCCATCGTCCTGATCTTCGGCGACGGCGCGGACGTCAGCCGATCCCGGCAACTGATTCAGGAACGCCTGTCGGTCGAGGCGACGCGCCTGCCGACGGTCGCCCGCGCCCCCGTGATTCTGCAACCGCTCTCGACGACCAGTCGCCTGCTCAAGATCGGCGTCTGGTCCGACACGCTCTCGCAGCGGGACATGAGCGTGCTCGCACTGTGGACGATCCGGCCCCGGCTGATGGCGATCCCCGGCGTGGCCAACGTCGCGATCTGGGGCCAGCGCGACCGGCAGTTTCAGGTCCTCGTCGACCCCGAGCGACTGCGGGCCAACGGCATCGCCCTCGATGCCGTACTCAAGGCGGCCGGCGACGCCACGGTCCTGGATGCCGGCGGGTTCGTCGACACGGCCAATCAGCGGATGGCGGTCCGCCACCTGTCACCGATCCTCGAAACTGAGGACCTCGCCCGGACGGTCGTGGACTTCCGTGGCACCGCGCCGGTGCGCCTCGGTGACGTGGCCGACATCGTGATCGGCTCGCCGGCCCCGATCGGCGATGCCGTCATCAACGACCGGCCCGGCCTGCTGCTCATCGTCGAGAAACAACCCCAGGCCAACACGCTGGCCGTCACCCGGCAGGTCGAGGCCGCCCTCGAAGCGCTCAAGCCAGGCCTCGTCGGTATCGAGATGGACGCGACGATCTTCCGCCCGGCGACGTTCATCGAGCGGGCGTTCGACAATCTCACGCACGCGCTCATCGTCGGTTGCATTCTGGTCGTCGTGATCCTCGTGGTCTTCCTCTACGACTGGCGGACCGCGCTCATCAGCCTGACGGCGATCCCGCTATCGCTGGTCGCGGCGGTGCTGGTGCTCACCGCGCTCGGCACGTCTATCAACACGATGGTTCTGGCCGGCCTGGTCATCGCACTCGGCGAGGTCGTCGACGACGCGATCATCGATGTCGAGAATATCGTCCGCCGGTTGCGACTCAATGCAAAGTTGGAGCAGCCGCACTCGGCGTTTCAGGTGGTGCTCGACGCGTCGCTCGAGGTCCGCAGCGCGGTCGTGTACGCCAGCCTGATCGTCACGCTGGTGTTTCTGCCGATCTTCTTCCTCGACGGGCTGGCCGGATCGTTCTTCCGGCCGCTCGCGCTGGCATACATTCTCGCCATCCTCGCGTCGCTGCTCGTCGCGCTGATCGTGACGCCCGCGCTGTCGCTACTGCTGCTTCCGGGCCATACGGGCGGCCGGGCGGAAGCGCCGGTCTCGCGCTGGCTGCGTCACGTTTACCGTGCCGTGTTGCCGCCCATCGTTGATCGTCCGGGACTGGCGGCGGCCATCCTGCTCGGCGCGTTCGTGCTGACCGGGGCGGCCGCGACCCGATTGGGGCAGGAGTTTCTCCCGGACTTTCAGGAGACGGATTTTCTGATGCACTTCGTCGAGAAGCCCGGCACCTCCATCGACGCGATGACCCGCATCACGACGCTGGCGAGCAAGGAACTGCGGGCCATCCCCGGAGTCCGCAACTTCGGGTCGCACATCGGGCGGGCCGAGGTCGCCGACGAAGTCGTCGGGCCGAACTTCACCGAACTCTGGATCAGCATCGAGCCGACCGTCGACTACAAGGCCACCGTCGCGCGCATCGAGGACGCGGTGGCCGGCTACCCGGGCCTGTACCGCGACGTGCGGACCTATCTCAAGGAGCGCATCAAGGAAGTGCTGACCGGTGCGGGGGCCAGCATCGTTGTCCGCCTGTACGGCCCGGACCTCGCGGTCCTGCGCTCCAAGGCGAAGGAGGTCGAAAAGCTGATGGCCGCGGTGCCCGGCGTCGCGAACCTCAAGGTCGAGCCACAGGTTCTCGTCGCGCAGGTGCAGGTCCGCCTCCGACCCGAAGCGGCCGAGCGCTACGGCCTCACGCCCGGGCACATCCGCCGGGCGACGACCACGCTGCTCAAGGGCACCAAGGTCGGCGAGGTCTACGATCAGCAGAAGAAGTTCGACGTGGTGGTGTGGGGAACGCCCGCTTTGCGCGCCGACCAGAACGCGGTGCAGCAACTGCCCATCGATACGCCCGCCGGCATGCAGGTGCGCCTCGGCGACGTAGCCGAGGTCGTCATTGCGCCGGCACCCAACGAAGTGAAGCGCGAAGGGGCGTCGCGCCGGCTCGACATCACCTGCAACGTCGCGGGGCGTGATCTCGGCTCGGTCGCGCGGGAGATCGAAAGCACGGTCCGCACAGTGCCGTTCGACCGCGAGTATCATCCGGAGTTTCTCGGCGAATACGCGGCCCGGCAGGCGTCGAGCCAGCGACTCTACGCACTCACAGCGCTCGCGCTCGTCGGCATCATTCTCATTCTCTACGTCGACTTCCAATCCTGGCGGCTCACGCTGCTCGTAACGCTGACGCTGCCATTCGCGCTCATCGGCGGCGTGGCGGCCGTGCTGATCTCGGGCGGCGTGCTCTCGCTCGGCTCGCTCGTCGGCTTCGTGACCGTGCTCGGGATCGCGGCCCGCAACGGCATCATGCTCGTCAGCCACTTCCGGCATCTGGAAGAGGTCGAGAAGATCCCGTTCAGCCGGGCGCTGGTCCTTCAGGGGGCCGAAGAGCGGCTCGCGCCGATCCTTATGACCGCGCTGGCCACCGGGCTCGCGCTGGTGCCGATCCTCGTGGGCGGCGTGAAACCGGGTCAGGAGATCGAGCACCCGCTGGCCGTCGTCATCCTCGGCGGCCTCGTGACTTCGACCTTCCTCAACATCTTCCTGCTCCCGCCCCTCTACAACCGCCTGGGCCGGGCGAAAGTTGCTAGCACTGATCGAGTGTCCCTTTGAGACTACGGCCGCCGGATCGTGTCTTCGGCGAAGAACACGCGCTGGCCGTCTTTGCTGCGTGACTCTCCACGCATGGTCCAGCCTTTGGCCTGCGGGTCCCACGTCATGGTGTTGTAGAACGGGCCGGACGGGTACTGAAACTCGAACTCGATCGATTGGCCGACCCGCTTGCCGTACCCGATGGCCGAGAACTTGCCGCCAAACGTGTCGCACCAGTGGGCAACGTACTTCTGGTCACTGTGCACGTAGCCGATCAGGACAATGGCTTCGTAGGCCGGGGGGTTGGCCACGTCCTTCATGTGGAGTTGAAGGAACTGGTGGTTGAGCACCCATTCCGCCTTGAGTTTGTTCTCGACGACGGTGCCGCGGATTTTGCGTGACACTTTCCAGTCACCGACCATGTTCTCGATGAAGTCGTCGCGGAAGATCCGCTTCGGTCCGTCCGGCGGGTCGTCGGCCCGCAGCGGCCGGGGGCTCGCGAGCGCGACTGCAATAGCAATGACGATAACCAGACAAACGACTCGCTGCACGGCCGGCCCTCCTTTGAAATTGCTTCCAGACATGATCCACGGTGTCTGTCCGCCCGGCCAGCGTGGCAAGTGAAAATCGAGGGCAATGGCTTCGAAGACGAATCGCGACATTCCCGGTTAGCCGCGACGCGGAGCGCTGCGCCGTGCGATGACGATGAGGCCGTATTCGAACACGGCGACGATTGAAGTTCCCGTAGCGGCATTCGCCAGAATGCCGATAAGCCCGCGATCAACGTGACGCCGCTCGCCGTATTCTGGCGAATACGGCTACGTAGGTGCGAACACGGCCAGTCGCTCCGCGATGCGGTCGGGGTCGTAGACGCAGCCGGCCCAGACGCCGCCGGAGGCGTTTTGCAGGGCGGCCCAGAGTCGCGTGTCGGCCGGGAGGCGCGGGTCCGGCGCAAGTCCGGGATGCGGTGATCGCTGACTCAATTCATCACCGCCGACGTAATCCACGCTGCCGACGAGTTTCAATCGATCGATCACAATGCGGACGCGGTCGCCGTCGCGGAGCCGGCCGAGCGGGCCGCCGGCCAGCGCTTCGGGGCTGATGTGGCCGATGCACGCGCCCGTGCTCACGCCGCTGAACCGCGCATCCGTCAGCACGGCGACGTGCCGGCCCCACGGCAGGTAGCGCAGTGCGGATGTGACCTGATACGTCTCCTCCATGCCGGTGCCGAGCGGGCCGCCGCCGGCCAGCACCAGCACATCGCCGGCGACCACCCGGCCGGTCTTGATGGCCGCGACCGCGTCGGCTTCGCGGGTGAACACGCGGGCCGGGCCTTCGTGGCGGTACACGCCGTCGGCATCCACCACCGCGGGGTCGATGGCGGTCGCCTTGATCACGCTGCCCTCGGGCGCGAGGTTGCCCGTCGGAAAGCACGCGGTCGGCGTCAGGCCGCGCTCGCGGGCCCGGGTCGGCGGCAGGATCACGTCGTCCGGGTCGATGCCGTCGCGACTCGCCAGCAGTTCGCGGAACTTCTTTCGCGGCTCCGACCGTTCCCACCAGGCCAGCACCTGTTCCAGTGATTGACCGGTGACGGTCCGCGCGGTGAGCTTCAGTAACCCCAGGTCGCGCAGGTGCAGCATGACCTCGGGCACACCGCCGGCCAGGAACACGCGCACAGTCGGATGGCCGATCGGGCCGTTGGGCAGGGCGTCGACGAGGCGTGGCACCGCGCGGTTGACGCGGGTCCAGTCGTCGACCGTGGGCCGCGGCAGGCCGGCCGCGACTGCCACGGCCGGGATATGGATCAGCAGATTGGTCGAGCCGCCGAACGCCGCATGCACCACCATCGCATTCTCGACGGAGTCCGGCGAAAGCACTTCGCACAGCGGTGCGCCCGCACTCATCAGCGCGCGGGCGGATCGCCGAGCGAGGTCGAGCCAGACCGGCTGGCCCGACGGCGCGAGCGCGGCATGGGGCAGCGTGAGCCCGAGAGCCTCCGCCACGACCTGGCTCGTCGCGGCCGTGCCGAGAAACTGACAACCCCCGCCGGGGCTGGCGCACGTCCGGCAGCCCTGCTCGGCCGCCTCTTCGAGCGTCAGCCGGCCCGCGGCATAGCGTGCCCCGATCGTCTGGACCTTGGCCGTGTCTTCCTGATCGGTGCCCGCGAGCATCACCCCGCCCGGCACGAGCACGGCCGGGCGGTCGCCGCACCCGGCCAGCGCCATCATCATCGCGGGCAGGCCCTTGTCGCAGGTCGCGATGCCGAGCACGCCGGCCCGCGTCGGCAGTGAGCGGATCAGCCGGCGCAGCACCATGGCCGCGTCGTTGCGGAACGGCAGCGAGTCGAACATGCCGGGCGTGCCCTGCGTCCGGCCGTCGCACGGGTCGGTGACCGCGCCGGCGAACGGGATGCAACCGGCCGCGCGGATCTCCTCGGCCGCCGCCTGCACCTGCAGCGCGACTTCCCAATGGCCGGTGTGGTAGCCTAGCGCGATCGGTGAGCCGTCGGGCGCGCGGAGCCCGCCGGCCGTGGAGAGGATGAGGTACTCCGGCCTGCCGAGCCGCGCGGGGTCGAGACCCATGCCCACATTCTGCGACCAGCCGAAGAGGTCACCCGAGGGCGCGTGCCGCAGTTGGTCTTCGCTGAGGGGCAGCAGGCCGACCGGGCCCGCCGACGCGGACGTGAGCTGATACGACTCGGGTGCGGGGGTGAGGAAGTCCGGCGTCATGCGGTACAGGATACCAGCCCTGCCGCCGATCGGGTTGCTCCGCCCGGAACGCATCGTAACATGCTTATCAGCCGTCAGACCGTGAAGGAGTCCGGGCGACATGGCCGCTGCCAAGAAAAAGCCGTCGATGAGCGACCGGCACGTGCAGGCGTTGAGCAGGAAGTTCAAGCTCCTCGCGGACGTGAACCGCCTGAAGATCCTGATCATGCTCGCGCGCGAAGGCGAGACCCACGTGTCAGCGTTGTGCGAGATGCTGGGTCAGTCGCAGCCGGCCGTCAGTCATCATCTCACGCTGCTGCGCACTGCGGGCCTTGTTGGTTTCCGCCGCGACGGCAAGTTCAACTACTACAACCTCGACGGGTTCGATTTCGCAAGCGACCTCGACGACCTGTTCGGCGAGGCCGGCCGGGCGGGCAAGATCGACTTCGGCGAGTTCACGCTCAGCTACAACCGCAACGGCAGGAAGAAGTAGCCGGCGCGGTTCATGCACCCGCACCCCGGGGGCTCCATGTTCGTGCTCGTGGCAGCCACACTCCTCCTGAATCAGCCGCCCGCCGGCCCGCAACCGGTGCAGGGTGAAATCATCCGTTACTATCCGGACTTCCGCGAGATCGTCGTCGCCGAGTTCGGCGGCGGTGAGCGGCTGTACGTACTGGCCAACGACGTGAAAGTCACGCTGAAGAACAACGTCGTAGGTGTTGATAAACTCGCCGAGTTCCAGAATGTTGCAGTGACCGGTCGAAAGGTTGGCGACCGCTGGGTCGCCAGCGCGATCGACATCATGGGCGAGATCTACTTTCAGCGCGCGCCCCCGCCGCCGACCGACGAACCGAACAAGGTGCTGGCGACGCTGCGCCTGTTCTTTGCGACCGATCGCGGGCCCATGTCGGCCGACACCGGCTGGGCTCGCCTGACAACGGCGCTCCGGTGGCCCGCTTTGGCCGGCGCAATCACGGCCCTGCTGATTGTTACGTCGCTGCTCCGCGGCCGGGCGGTCCACTCCTGGCCGACGACGTTGGGGCTGGTAGTTACCACGGGACTGCCGCGTGGAGCATCAGCGATCATCAGCGGACCACCGGCGGCTCGCTGCCGCCCGACCAACTCTTTGGCAACGACCGCGGCAGCGGTCTTACGCTCGGCACCTGCACGGTATCGCTGCCCCGCGAGCATCAGCTTGGCCGGCTCGAAAGCCCTTCCATCTTCAAGTTCGAGTTCCGGTACGATCCCGGCAAACATGTCATGCTGCAATCGGTCGACCGGATGCCGGCCGACCCGTTCTACGCCGATCTGTCGCAGGCCGTGGCGCGCTGTCCGCGCCGCGAGATCATGGTGTTCATCCACGGCTACAATCAGACGTTCGCCGAGGCGGCCCGGCGGACGGCTCAACTCGCTTACGACCTCGAGTTCGACGGGCCCGCACTATTCTTCAGTTGGCCCTCGCAGGGCGGACTGGTGCAATACCCCGTCGACGAGGCCAATGTCGAATGGGCGACGCCCGACCTCCGCGACTTCCTCCGCGACCTGGCGACGAAGTCGGGAGCGCGATCGATCCAGCTCATCGCCCATAGCATGGGCAACCGTGCGCTGACGGGAGCACTGCGGTCACTGGCGACGGAACCGAGCCACAAGCCGACGCTATTCCGCGAAGCGGTCTTTGCCGCGCCGGATATCGATGCAACGGTCTTTCAGCGCGACCTGTTCCCGGCCATCCGCGCGAGCGCCCGGCGGTTTACGCTGTACGCTTCGTCCAACGACAACGCGCTGGCGGCCTCGAAAAAAGTCCACGGCTACCCACGGGCCGGCGACTCGGGCGATCTGCTTGTTGTGATGCCGGGGCTCGACACCGTTGACGCCTCGGGCATCGACACGAGCCTGCTCGGCCACTCGTACTACGGCGAATCAAAGTCGGTGATCACCGACCTGCACCATGTCATCCAGCGCGGCGAACCGCCCCAAAAGCGCGTCTGGCTGCGGCCCATGGACCGGCGACAACTCAAGTACTGGCTGTTTCAGGCGCTGAGCGGCGACCTCTGACTCTTACTTGGTCCCGCCGTTCGTAGATTGGACGCCCTCGCGCAGGCGGGCCTTGAGGTCGTGACTCTGCTACTTCTTCCGGCGCAGAATGTTGAACAGCAAGTAGACATTCACGACAAGCGTGCAACATGCTGCATACTGGTGCTTTCCATTTGCAAGCGAAAGTACGCCAAACACCATGATCGCGTACGATACGCCAATAAGAACAATAACATCCCATAGACCCACGTTCCTAGCCCGTAGTGATTCCCAGGCCGGTAGCGGCGTGAGAGGCGGCGCGATTTCGAGAATGTCCGCCAATGTAGCCGGCCGCATCGGTCGGTAGCCCATCCGGGCAACCTCGGCCGAGCGCAGCGCCGCTTCCTTCTCGACGAGAAAGTACTTGTTGTAATCCTCGCGGAGCCGGTTCAGCGGGCGCAAGTCGATTGCCCTAGCGACGACCTGCCACCGCCGGTTGAACTGCGCGACGGCCCGGGCCAACTCAGCGACGGCGGCGCGGATTTCGTAGGAAACCTGCGACGGCGCGAGCGGTGCGGCGGCCCTGCGGACCTGCTCCAGCGACGCATCGAGCGAATTGCCCTGCGGCAGACCCAGCGCGGTCTCGGCCGCGCGGGACGCGATGCGGACGCTGAACAGAAGCTTTTCGCGCTCGGATTGTGTCCGAGCCACGAGGGCGTCCCACGCTCCGTCGACTTCCAGTTGACGGCGGATGAAGGCCGGGGGCCCGTAGCGCCCGGCGACGTAGTCAGCCATGCGTTCGGCAGGTTCGGCAAACATGGATCGCATTCTACCCGACGGCCTCGCCCCTCCCCGGCGATTCCTGCCGATTTGCCGCATCCGACAGCAGCATCGCAAGTTGCGAATTGTGAAGTCCGGTGGGCGTTTCGTTCCGACCCGGGCATGGACGCGAAAAAACCCCGCCCCCGGAGCATGCCCGGGAGCGGGGTTTGTGACTGTCTGCGGCGATCAGACGATCTGCTGCAGGAAGCCGAGGCGGAACCGGAGGAAGTCTCCGGAATCCACTGTGCCGTTGCCGTCGAAGTCGAAGGCGTCGTTGCTCGACAGGAACGCCAGGCGGAACGAGAGGAAGTCGTCGGACTCCACCTTGCCGTTGCCCGACGCGTCGCCGAACAGCCGGAAGATGCCGGTCGCCGGCGAGGTGGGCGTCGGCGTACCGTAGGGTGTGGAGTCGAACTTGTTGTTGACCAGCACGCCGGCATTGCCGTCGACGCCGGATCCGCTGAACTGAGCCGGCACGACGGTGAGTGTGTACCGGCCGTCCTGCAGTGAGAACTTTCCGGCGGCTCCGTCGACCAGGCCACCGGTGAAGGTGATGGTCATGAACAGACCCGAGCCGTCGAGGACCGAACTGAGCGTCACCGAACCGGTGGTCGGCGTGACCCGATCGAGCGTGAACGCGGCGTTCGGGTTGGCCACCGTGACCGGCGTATCGAATGTCACCTTGAGCGTGGTTACCCGCGATCGCTGGACGGCCCCGCCGTTGATCTGGACGGCCGTCACCTTCGACGGCGTCGCCTGAAGTTCCACCGCGCCGATGTCGACTCCGCCGCCGTCGTCGCGATTGAAACCACGTTGATCGTTGGTCAGCGTGAGGCTGTCCGCGCCGTTGTTCTTGAGCACGCTGCCCGCGCCCGGCAACATGGTCGGGATAGTCGTTCCGTCGGGCAGCAGGAAGCCACCGTTGTTGCCCAGCGCGCCCAGGTTGGGGCTGATGTCGTTCTGGTTCAACCCGCCGTTGAGGGTGGTGATGCCCACCGAGTCGCCGATGTTGCTGAAGTCGACCTGGGCCGTACCCGCACTCACGTCGTGGCCGGTGCCGGTGTTCTTGGTGTTCTGTGCGACTGAGCTGCTGAAAATGGTGAGCGTGCCGGCCGAGGCGAAGACGCCGCCGCCGCTATTGCCGGCCGAGTTGCCGGCCACGGTGCTGTTGTTCAGCGTGAGGTTGGTGGCGCTGAAGTTGGCGATGCCGCCACCGTTGTTGGTGGCACTGTTGTTGGCGATCGTGGAGTTAATGATCGTCGCCGTGGTTCCGAAAAGATAGATGCCACCGCCGCCCTGACCCGTGCCGTTCGCGCGGTTTCCGGAGACGGTGCTGCCGGTCATCAGCAGCGTGCCGCCGGAGAAGAAGTAGATACCGCCGCCGTCGCCGTCGGCACCCGCGGCGGTGTTGCCGCTAATCAGGCTGTTGGTCACAACGATGGCCGCCCCGCCATGCGACTCGATGCCGCCACCGTGGCCGCCCGTGCTGACGTTGTTGCGGACGATGCTGTTCACGATCGTGAGGGCGGAACCGGAGGTACTACTGACTTCGATGCCGCCACCGTCGGCCGAGGCGGTGTTGCCTTCGACGACCACGCTGGTCAGCGTCAGCTTCGAGTCGACGTTGTTGATCGCGCCGCCAGCGCCGGTCACGTTGCCGCCGGTGAATCGGATGTTGGAGATCGTCACCGCGCCGGCGGAAGTCACGAGGTCGATCCCGAGATTTCGGATCGTCTTACCGGCCGCGGGTTGAATGGTGAGCTTGGTCGCACCCGTACCCGAAATGTCCACCGGGTCAGTGATGCTGAGTTCGTTGTCGAGGTTGATGGTGGTAGCACCTGCAAACACGACGGGGTCGAATGTGATCGAGTCAATCTGTCCGACGTTGGAATTCGCGAGGTTCAGTGCCTCGCGGAGGCTGACCTTGCCCTTCGAAAGGTTGCCGTCAACCACGTCGGAGACCTCATCGACGACGACGGTGAACGGGAACGACACGCTGATGGTGCCCAGCGTGGTCGCCGGGACGAACGTGCCGGTATCGTCGGTGACCTGGTTGGGCTCGATCGACACCGTGTAGGTCCCAAGATCGAAGCCGTCCCATGATCCGCCCGGCGGGACGAACGAGTAGGTCGTCACACGGGGCGTACCGTCGCTGTTGATGTCCACGCTCACAAACGTGGCAAGCACGTTAAAGCCGCCCGGGCCAGTGACGCGGATATCGTTGTTGTCGAGCGTGCTGACCTTGATGGCCGAGTTGTCACTGTACGTCACCGTGAATGTGTACAGCGTGCCGCCGGGCGACGTAACCGGGGCGAACGGCCCGCCCGTGCCAACGGGAATGTTCGGGTCGACCTCCACGGAGCCGATGTCGATGGTGCCCACCGACCGGACGAAGCCGCGCTGATCGGTGATCAGGCCGGCGGGGTTGGTGCCTTTGTCGAGTAGCGGGCTCAGCGGCTGGGGCACGTGAGTCAGGGTCGGGCCGCCGTTCGCGCCGAGCGCGCCGAGCAAAGCGGAGCCGGCACCCAGGCCCACAGTGCTGCCGCCGAGGTCAGTCGAGGTAAAGCCACCCGTTGTTTCGATAAAGCTGTTGAGAAGCTGGACCGGCGGGATGGTCACGTTGTTGTCGTTGCGAATGTCTTCGCCACCGGCGATCGTCGCAACGTTATTGGCGAACACCGTGCTGGTAATGTTGACGGCCACCGTTTGCGTCGGAGCAAACGTGGCCGGGTGGAACCAATCCATGCCACCGCCGTTGGCCGTCGAAGTATTGTTGGCGACGGTACTGTTCTGCAGGTCGAAAGTGCCGTCCATGTTGCGGAGCCGGATGCCGCCGCCGTTGCCGGCCGTGATGCGATTACCGGAGACGGTGCTGTTGCGGACGGTGAAGCCACCCGCGCCGACGACGCCCGCGAAGTAAAGGCCCGCACCGTCGCCCGAGGCGAGGTTTCCGGAAATGGTGCTGTTGAGAACGAAGACGCTCACGCCCGCGCCGGCGGCATTGAGGGGATTGACGGCAATACCGCCGCCGACACCGGTCGAGGTGTTGTTGGCCACAGCGCTTCCGGTGAGGGAAAACGACGTGCCGGGCGCGAGGCGAACCGCTCCGCCGCCGGTCGCGGAGTTATTCGAAAGAGTCGAGTTGCTGATCGTCACGGACCCGCCTGCGGAGGCGACGGCGATGGCCCCGCCGCCGGTTGCGCTGGACGTATTGCCCAAGATGGTCAGGTCGGTGAGCGTGACGCTTTCGTTATCGATCAGGATCGCCCCGCCCGCGGCCGCGACGCTGCCCTTAGTCAGCGTCATGCCCGAGACGGTGACGTTCAGCGTGCCCGCCCCGCCGATGTTGAACAGTCGGCCGGTGCTGCTGCCGTTGATCGTCAGCTTGCCGGAGCCCGGGCCGGTGATCAGCACGCTGTCGGATATCGCAAGCTCACCCGTGGTCAGCGTAATCGTCGAGGGGGAACTGAACACGCCGGCATCGAACGTGATTGTGTCGAGCGTACCGCCGGTGGCGTTGGCGTCGAGCAGGGCCTGGCGGAGCGAGCCGGCCCCGCTGTTGTTGGTATTGAGGACCACATAGCTGCGCGGAATGACCACTTGGAATGAGCCGATCGGGCCGGCCGGTACCGCATTACCCGCATTGTCGGTGACCTGCCCGGCTTCCATCGAAATCGTGTAGGTGCCTGAATCGAGCCCGTCCCAGGTGCCGCCCGGGGGCACGAACTCGTAGGTGGCCGTCTCGGTCTTGGCGTTGGTGTTCGGCGTCGCCGACTTGAAGGTCGCAAGGACGTTGAAGCCGTTCGGACCGGTGATGCGGATGTCGGTGCTGCCAAAGGTCGAGGTCTTGATCGACGTCTCGTCGTCGTATTGCACCGTAATGGTCTGGAGCGCGCCGCCGGACACGGCGACGTTGGGCGAGGTCGCGGCCGCCGACGGGATGCCGCCGACCGATTCTACCGAGCCGATGTCCACGCCGGAATTGAGCAACCGTGCGCCGCCGCGCTGGTCGGTGGTCAGACCGGCGGGGTTGCTACCGGCATCGCGGACGGGGCTGGTGCCGCCCGGCAGATGGGTCAGCATGCCGGCGAGGCCGCCGTTGTAGGCAAGCCCGCCAAGGAACAGGTTCTGGCCGATGGTCAGGTTGCCGCCGTTGTCGTTCAGGACGGAGATGCCCGTCGCGCTGCCGAGCGCGGACGTCTTGTAGTTGACGGTGCCCAGCGTGAAGACGTCCGGCCCGTTGGCGTTCAGGTTGCCCGAGAGGATCGTGCTCTCGATGTTGATGACCGGGAACGGAGCCGCGGTGGCCGACGAGTGGATGCCACCGCCGCCCTGATTCGCGCCGACCCCGGCCGCGGTGTTGTTGGTGATCGTGCTGTTCTGGATCGTCAGCGTTCCGCTGATACCGGTACCGATATCGATTGCCCCACCGTTCAACCCGGCGGAATTGCCCGAGATAGTACTGTTGCGGATGAAGAAGCCGTACGGGGTCGGGATGTTGATATTGGTCACGACGTTGATTGCGCCGCCGACGCTCGAGGTCGTGCTGGTGGCGCGGTTGTTGACGATGGATGAGCCAGTGATGCGGAGGCCGCCGGCGTTGCCGTTGCCGATGAAATAGATCGCGCCGCCGTCGTCGCCCGTCGTGTTGCCGCTGATCACGCTGTTCTGGATCGTGATTGTCGTCTGAGACGCGCCGCGGATAGCGCCGCCGTCGGCCGCCGTGCCGGTGGTCGTGTTGCCGTCAATCGTGCAGCCAATCAACGTAAGCTGACCGAGCGCTGTACCGAGAGCGATTGCGCCGCCGCCCGTCGTATTGGTGGTGTTCCCGGTAATTCGGACGTTGGTGAAGGTGACGTTTTCATCGGCGATGGTGACCGCCCCGCCGGCCGAGGAAGCCGTGCCTCCGGTCAGCGTCATGTCCGAGACGTTGACCGTGATGTACTGGTTGCCGGAAATGTTAAACACTCGGCGCGTCGTAGCGGCCGCTCCTGCCGCCTGGGCCACCGTCAGATTCGATTGCCCGGTCCCGGCGATAACGAGAGAATCGTTGATCGCCATTTCCGTGCCGCCGAGGGTGATCGTCACCGGCGACGCGAATACCACAGGGTCGAAGCTGATCGAGTCGTATCCCGGGTTGAGGTTGGCGGCGAGAATTGCTTCGCGGAGCGAAATCTTGCCGTCGGTATCGGTCGACTCGTCGTTGGTGGCGTTGACCACAATGGGCGTCTTGCTGGGAGTGTAGACCGAGAAGAAGCCCTGCACCCCGGCCGCGACGGGAGTGCCCGAGGTGTCCGTGACCTGATTCGCCTCGATGTTTACCGAGTAGAGGCCGAAGTCGTTCGAATCCCACGCCCCGCCCGGCGGGGTGAACTGATAGGTGACGACGCGGGTCACGCCGTCGCCGGGCACGTCGACGGCCGTCTTCGTGGCCAGCACGCTGAAGCCGAATGGCCCGGTCACGCGAACGTCGGCGTTGTCGAAGGTGCTCGCCTTCATCGCGACGTCATCGGAATAGGTGATCTGGAAGCTGTAGCTCGTGCCGCCGGCAGCGGTGATGTTCGAAAGCGCTCCCACCGAGGCCCGCGGGATGTTGCCGTCGATTTCCACCGCGCCCATGTCGGTCGCCGTGCCGAAGAGTCTCGCGCTGCCGCGCTGGTCGGTGGTCAGACCGGACGGATTGGAGCCGGCATCGATCGCCGGACTTCCCGGCAACGGGACGATGGTCAGTGTCGAGCCGCCGTTGCCGGAGAGCTTGCCGAGCAGCGGCGAAGCAGGGTCGATGGAATTGCCGCCCAGGTCGACGAAGTTGCCCGTCAGCGAATTGCCGAGCATGCTATTGCTGAAGTTGAGGACCTGCGAGCCGCCGTTGGCGATGTCCGGCCCGGAAAGCGGGGCGGAGTTACCCGCGAAGATGCTGCTGGTCACGTTCATCGACGGAGCGGGTGACCCGGGCGTCGCCCAGTCCATGCCGCCGCCGTTAAACCGTGCGGTGTTCCCGACGATAGTGGAATTCAGAATGTTGATGGTGCCGACGATATTGGTAAACCGCAGGCCACCGCCGTTGGACGCTCCGGTATTGCCGGAAATCGTGCTGTTCTGGATCAGCATGCCGAACATGCCGACGGTATTGCGGAAGAGGATGCCGCCACCCTCGTTGTTGAGCGACTGGTTGTTGGAGACTGTGCTGTTGATGATCTTCAGGCCACTGGCGGTTGTTGTCCCCGTGGCATAGATCGCGCCGCCATTGCCGCCGGCCACATTTCCGGTCACCGTGGAATTGATGACGGCGACATTACCGCCGGCCTGGATACGGATGGCCCCGCCGCCGTTCGCAGTGCCGGTTGCGCTGTTTCCGTAGAGCACGCAGTTATTGAAGACGATGCGGGCGATGCCGGTGTTGGTCACCGCTCCGCCGCCGGCCGTCGACGCATTGCCGAAGAACACGACGTTGGTGAAGGTCACGTTCTCGTCGGTGGTGGTGACGGAGCCACCCGCCGAGGTCGTGTGCCCGCCCGCCAATGCGAGGTCGCTGATGGAAACCGTCATCAGGCCCGCACCGGCGATGTTGAAGTGGCGCTGCGAAGTCGAATTCGGTGCCAGCGCCAGGATCGCGAGCTTGTTGCTGCCCGTTCCCGTGATGGTAACCGAATCCGTGATCGCCAGTTCCGCGCCCGTCAGGTTGATGGTCGCGGGGCCGGTAAACGCGACCGGATCGAACACGATGGCGTCCGGCCCGATGTTGGCGTTGGCGTCGAGGATCGCCTGGCGCAGAGAACCCGCGCCGCTGTCGGCCGTGGTGGAAACGGTGAAGAATTTGGCGACGGTGAATCGGCCGACGATCCCGGTCGGCACCGCGTTCGTGCCGTCCGTCACCTGGCCGGCCTCCATCGACACCGTGTAGACGCCGGTGTCGGCATTGTCCCAAGTTCCACCCGGTGCGGTGAAGCTGTAGGTAGCCACCCGCGGAGTGCCGGGCGTGTTGATGTCGACGCCGTTGAACGTCGCGAGCACATTGAACCCGCCGGGGCCGGTGACCTGTAAGTCGGTGCTGCCCAGCGTACTGACGGCGACGGCCACGTCGTCGGCGTATGTGACCTGGAAGGTGTAGGTCGTACCGCCGGCCAGCGTAACGTTTGACAGTGTTGTCGTCGCGGTGGGAGCGACAGTATCGACCTCGACGGAACCGATGTCGACTGTTCCGAGTGCCCGCGGCAGCCCCCGCTGGTCCACGGTCAGGGCGTTGGCGGCCCCGGCGTCGATCAGTGGGCTGCCGGGCAGCGGACGGATCGTCAGCGTCGCGCCGCCGTTGCCGGCCAGAATGCCGAGCTTGAGATCGGTTCCGGGGGCGAGGTTGCCGCCGAGATCGAGGAGATTGGTCGTGCCCGACAGGTTTCCGATAACGCTGTTCTGGTACGAGAGAGTCGTCGAGCCGTTTTCGATGTCGGGCGAGACGGAGCCGATGCCGGGATCGTCGGTGTTGCCCGCGACGATGCTGTTTTCGAGCTGGATGCCGCCAAGGCCGTTGAAGCGATTGATCGCGCCGCCGTTCACGAGTCCGACGTTGCCGACGGTCGTGCAATTGCGCATCACCAGCGTCGTGTCGTTGTCGCGGACGCGGAATGCCCCGCCATCGCGGGCGGTGTTACCGTAGATAGTCGTGTTTTCGAACACGAGTTGGGCCGGCATGACGCCGGTGATGCCCTTGAGGAAGAACGCGCCGCCGCCGTTGACTGCGATGTTGTTGCTGATCGTGCTGCGGGATACCGTGACGCCGCCGTAAGCATAGACCGCGCCGCCACCGTCGCCGGACGAGTTGCCGGACATGGTCGTATCGGTCATCGCCAGATTGGTACTCTTGCCGACGAAGATGGCGCCGCCGTCGGCCGTGGTGCCCGAAGTCGAATTCGACTGGAAGTTGCAACCGTTCAGCGTGAGCAGGCCATCTGTCGTGGTGATGGCGATCGCACCGCCGCCGGTGGTGTTGGTGTTATTGCGGATGAAGGTCGTGTCGGTGAAAGTCACCGATTCGTCGGTGATGACGACCGCACCGCCGGCCGAGGTGGAGTTTCCGCCGGTCAGCGTCATGCCGCTGATGTTGACCGTCAGGGCGGCGGCACCGGCGATGTTGAAGAATCGGCTGTTGGTCCCCGCGGCGTTCACGTTGACGAGGCTCAGGCGATTCTGGCCGGGGCCGATAATCGTCAGGTCATCGGTGATGGCCATCTCGCCGGCCACGGAAATCGACTGGGCCGTGGCGAACACGCCCGCCGTGTCGAACGTAATCGTATCGGGCCCCGGCGTAGCGTTGGCGTCGATGATCGCCTGGCGGAGAGACCCTACCCCTGTGTCGGCATTGGTGGTCACTACGGCCGGGACGGTCCGCTCTTCGAGCGCCCGTACCCACAATCGCACCCGGCCGCGCCGCGAAGTGTACTTGCAGTTGGTCTTTCGGAAACGCAACGTCGAAAACATGGTGAATCTCCAGGGACGACCGTCCGGGGCGGGAAATGGCTAACGATCACATGTAAGATGTGAGTCCGCCATCGCCTAGAGAATTCGGTGACGATTATCCCATTTGTTACTCATCAATTCCGGTCAGGTCATGCCCCGTCGGGGATCTCCGGCTCGACGACGTGGGCCAGGAGCGCCAGCGACTCCTGCCAGCCGAGATAACAGAACTCGAGGGGGATGGCCGCGGGAATCCCCTCCTGCGTGATCGAAATCTCGGTGCCGCAGAGGACCTTTCGCAGTGTGATGGTGACCTGCATCTGACCGGGCATGTCCGGGTTCTCGAACTGATCCGTGTACCGGATCCGCTCGCCCGGCGTCAGCTCGACGTATCGCCCGCCGAACGAGTGGCTCTTGCCGGTGCCGAAGTTGGTGAACGACATCCGGTACCCGCCGCCGACCCTGGCGTCCATCTCGTGGACCTTGCCGGTGAAGCCGTGCGGTGGCAGCCACTTGCACATCGCATCGGGATCGAGAAAAGCCCGGTAGACGCGCTCGGCCGGGGCCCGAAGAACCCGATGAAGCCGAACCGTGCGATCGCTATCGGACATGGCGGAATTCTCCCGTAGCGGCATTCGCCAGAATGCCGATGGACCCGCGCCGGCGTCACGCCTCCTGCCGTATTCTGGCGAATACGGCTAGGAATGGCGCGAATACGCGGTACGAAGTCCCGCCTCTCTTAATGCGGCCTTCCCAGCAAATGACTCTCCAGCCCTTCGTCGCCGGCTTGGCCTTCGCTGGCTTCCGACATCTCCACCGACTGCGGGTGAATGCGGTGGGGGCCGAAGCATAACAGATGGAGAATGCGTGCCGGGCGCAGGTGCCAACTGGCCCATCCGAGAGGGGAGTCGCCGTGGGCGTCGCGGGCATCGACCTGCGCTCCGGCCTCTAACAACATGCGGATCGCGCGGGGCGAGCCGAACGCCGCGGCGCGGTGCAGCGGGGTTTCGCCGCGCGTCCGACAATCGCGCATGAAGCCGCCCGTCTCCACGCCCGGCTTCGTCGACCGGTTCGGGTTGGCCGCCGCGGCCAGCAACACTTGGAGCACGAGGTCGGTTTTCGCAAGCCCGGATTTACACAGCGCGGCATGCAACGGCGTCTCGCCGGTATCGGCCAGCGGAAAGTTCACGTCCGAGCCCTGCTCGATCAGGAACTGGCAAAGCCTCCAGTGGCCGTGAAAAGCCGCCCCGTTCAGGTCGTAGTTGGGGCCCAGCGAGGCGAGCGATTCGCCCGCGCCGAGCAAGTGACGGATCGCGCTCACGTCGCCGTAGTACGCGCACCATTGAAGAAGCGAAACGCCCTGATCGTCGACCGCCGTGGCCGGCAGACCCCGTGCGAGGGCGACAAACACGAGGTCAGTCCGGCCGTCTGCAATCCGCTGAATCAGGGCGTCGGACATGACACGGTTCCTATTG
>JAIBBI010000240.1 GCA_019694755.1 Gemmataceae bacterium | reverse complement strand
AGCAATCGCTCCTGCAGATTCCGGAAGTGGCGGCCGTATCCCGGCGGACCGGCCGGGCCGAACAGGACGAACACGCCGAAGGGGTGAACAGTTCGGAGATCGACGTGCGGCTGATTCCGCACGAGCGACCCAGACCAGGCCTCGGCGCCGCGGCGCTGCGCGCGGTGCCGTTCCTGCACGGTCTGGGGGTGGAGAAATCGGGCCGGCCGCCCGAGCAGGTCCTCGCCGACATCCGCGAGCGGGTCGGCAGCATCCCCGGCGTGACGGCCAACGTCGGCCAACCGATCAGCCACCGGCTCGATCACATCATGTCCGGCGTCCGCGCGCAGGTGGCGGTGAAGGTGTTCGGCCCGGACCTTCTCGAACTCCGCGCCGCCGCGCAGGACGTGCAGGACGCGATGGCGAAGGTGCCCGGCGTCGTGGACCTGCAAGTCGAACCCCAGGTGGAGATCTCGCAGGTGCGCCTTCGGGTGAAACGCGACGAGGCGGCCCGCTACGGCCTCGCCCCCGGAGACGTGGCAAGACTTCTGGAAACGGCCTACAAAGGTCGAACCGCGTCCACCGTTATCGACGGCGAGAAGTCGTTCGCCCTCGTCGTCTGGTACGACGCCGAGTCGCGGTCCGATCCCGCGGTCATCGGGCAGACAATCCTCGACACGCCCTCCGGCCGCAAGGTGGCGCTGTCGCAAGTCGCCGACGTCCTCGACACGACGGGGCCGAACACGCTGAACCACGAGAACGTGCAGCGGCGCATCGTCGTCGCGTGCAACGTGCAGGGGCGCAGTCTGGGCGATGTCGTGTCCGACATCCGCGCCGCCGTTCACCCGGTGGAGGAGAAGCTGCGAGCGAAGCGCGGCGAGTACCGCATCGAACAGGACGGGCAGTTCCGTGCCCAGCAGGAAGCGAACGCCCGGTTGCTGGCCCTCGGGTCGGCGGCCGTGGTCGGCGTATTTCTGCTGCTCACCCGCTGCCTCGGCTCGTGGCGGGCGGCACTCATGGTGCTGGGCGTGAATGTCCCGCTCGCCGGTCTCGGAGCCGTTCTCGCACTGCTGATCCTGAACCGCCCCGAGCCGGCGGCATTGCAAGGGTTGGCGTGGTGGAAGATTCCGGGCGCGTGGTTCCAGGCGACGACCCTCTCGGTCGCTCACTGGGTCGGGTTCATCACCCTCGTCGGCATCGTCAGTCGCAACGGAATCATGATGATCGCCCACTACATCCACCTGATGAAGGAAGAAGGCGAGGTGTTCGGGGAAGCCATGATCGTCCGCGGAAGCCTCGAACGACTGGCCCCGGTGCTGATGACGGCAGCCGTCGCGGTCATCGGACTCGTACCGCTCGCGATGGGGAAGGGCCAAACGGGCAAGGAGATCCTCCACCCGCTCGCAGTCGTCGTGATCGGCGGCCTCGTCACCTCGAGCCTGCTCGACCAGATCGTGACCCCGGCCGTGTTCCTGCTGTTCGGTCGAAATGTATACCGGAAGGAGACATTGGAAGCACGATCAGCCGCATGGGACAATGCCTGGTATGTCGGGACCGAGTCGACTTCAACACACCCGCCAGGCTCGCTCCCGTAATCACAAACGGGGTGATGCCAAATCCACTTTGAGAAATGCCTTCGCATACCGCCACATCCGGTCGGCGGTGGCAGGGGAGACTGCCACCGCTTCGGCGGCTTCCTCACCGTTCAACCCCGCAAAGAATCGCAACTCCACCAGTTTGGCATGATCGGGCTTAATCGCCGCGAGCTTTTCAAGAGACTCGTTCATGGCGAGCAGTTCGTCATTGGGCAGCGGGGCGGCGATCTCCGGCAATTCGGCTCGTACCCCGCCGTCGCGTTTGGCCGTGAGCTTGGCCCGGGCCCGGTCGACAGGATCCGCCGCATGGCCGTGGCCGCTGTCCGCAGGAAGTGGGTGCGATCCTGCCACTCCACCGAAGCATCCGCCAGTTTCAGCCACGCTTCGTGAACCAAGGCCGTGGCATCGAGCGTGTGCCCCGGCCGCTCCGCAGCCAGCTTCGCCGCCGCGAGCTTGCGGAGTTCGTCGTACACCGCGGGCAGTAGGTCGCGCGGGGTCACTATTTCTCTTTCGGCATCGGGGCGACTTCCTTTGGCGTCGGGTAGTTCGCCCGGAGTTGCTGGTACTTCTTCAACTCGTCCGGCTTGTTCGTCGCGGTGTACAGCTTGACCAGCCGGTCGAGGGCTTCGGGGATGCGGGGGCTACCCTGCGGCGGGATGGTCTTCTCGCGGGCCTTCATCCCTTCGTACCCTTTGAGCAGTAGCGGTTCGGCGTCGACGTACTTCTTCTGGCTCAGGAGTGCCTCGCCGAGCATCGACTGCGTATTGAAGGTGGCCCATGCGTCCGGCTGCGTCTTCTCGCGGATGGCCAGGCAACTCTGGACGAGGCCGACCGTAAACGCCCGGACCGGATCCTCTGGTCCCGTGGTGGACAACCCAGCCAGCACTTCCACCAATTGCGACTCGGCTTGATCGGTTTGCCCGGTGGCGATGTTCAACTGACCCACGTCCCGGAGAGCCAACAGAGTGTCGCGGTGCTTCTCTCCACGAACTTCTCGCGCATGCTGGTATCGTTCCGGGGAATCCAGCAGCCGGCGAACAAACGTCCGGTTGCTCTCGGGCGAGCGGGTGTCGGGGTGGTCGGGGCCGAGCTTGGCCTTCCTGAGCCTGAGCGTCTCCTCAAATAACGGCAGTGCCTCCATCAGCCGGCCGGCGTCCTGGTAGCCCACCGCCAGGTTGTTCATGGTGCCGAGGGTGTCGGGGTGATCGGGGCCAAGCTTGGCCTTCCTGAGCCTGAGAGTCTCCTCGTACAGCGGCAGGGCTTGGTCCAGCCGGCCGGCGGCCTTGTAGCCCACCGCCAAGTTGTTCATGGCGCCGAGGGTGTCGGGGTGATCGGGGCCGAGTTTGGCCTTCCTGAGCCTGAGCGTCTCCTCAAATAACGGCAGGGCCTCCTTCAGCCGGCCGGCGGTCTGGTAGCCCACCGCCAGGTTGTTCATGCTCCTGAGGGTCTCGGGGTGGCCGGGGCCGAGCTTGGCCTTCCTGAGCCTGAGCGTCTCCTCAAATAACGGCAGGGCCTCCTTCAGCCGGCCGGCGGTCTGGTAGCCCACCGCCAGGTTGTTCATGCTCCTGAGAATCTCGGGGTGGCCGGGGCCGAGCTTGGCCTTCCTGAGCCTGAGCGTCTCCTCGTACAGCGGCAGGGCATGGTCCAGCCGGCCGGCAGCCTTGTAGCCCACCGCCAAGTTGTTCATTGTGTTGAGAGTGTCGGGGTGGTCGGGGCCAAGGTTGGACTTTATGAGCCTGAGCGTCTCCTCGTACAGCGGCAGGGCCTCCATCAGCCGGCCGGCGGCCTTGTAGCCCACCGCCAGGTTGTTCATAGTGTTGAGGGTGTCGGGGTGGTCGGGGCCGAGCTTGGCTTTCCTGAGCCTGAGCGTCTCCTCAAATAACGGCAGTGCCTCCATCAGCCGGCCGGCGTCCTGATAGCCCACCGCCAGGTTGTCCATGGCGCCGAGGGTGTCGGGGTGATCGGGGCCGAGCTTGGCTGCACATGTGGCCCGCGCCTTTTCCAATACCTCGATGGCCAGATTCGAATCCCCCAGGCCAAGCAGCGACACGCCGAGAGTCTTCTGCATTGCGGCCACCTCCAGGGGGTCGCCGATGGCCGAGCCTTCCAGTTCCTTCACTGCCGTCAGCAGGTTGTCCCGCAGCACGTCCTGTAGCGGCCGGGCGCTCTCGGCGATCTTATTCGGGTCCAATCCGGCGAACACCGAGCCGAGCAGCTCGTTCCCCTTTTTGGCGAAGGCCAGGTTGCGGACGGCCTCCTCCCGCCGGGCGTCGGCGTCGAGCTTGGCGACCCTCTCTGCCTCCGCCGCCTTCAGGGCGTTCGCCCTCTCGTCCTCGGCTTGCTGCTTGGCCTTGCGCTCCTCGTCGGCTGCAGCCACGGCCCTCGCTTCCTGCTTCTTCGCCTCGATCAACCCCACGGTTGTGCCGATCACGCCCGCCACCAGCGCCAGCAGCACCAGACTCGCCGCGATCACCTGACCACGGTTCCGCTGCACGAACTTCCGCATGCGGTAACGCGTGCTCGGCGGACCGGCCGTCACCGGCTCGTGGTTCAAGAACCGCTCGATGTCGCGGGCAAAGCCGTTGGCCGACTCGTACCGGCGGTCGCGGTCTTTGCTCAGAGCCTTTAGCACGATCCAGTCGAGTTCCCCCTTCACGAAACGGCCCAGCTTCGCGGGCTCGGTCTGCCGGCTCGCCGCCGCGCTCGGCATGCTCTCGGCGGAACTAAGGCGGCTCGATGGCGTCGGGGCCTCCTGCTCGCGTATCAGCCGCA
>JAIBBI010000239.1 GCA_019694755.1 Gemmataceae bacterium | reverse complement strand
CGGCCGGCTCGACGGGCGGCGGCGGCACGGGGGGAGTCACCGGCGGCACAGGCGGCGTGACGGGGGGCACCGGCGGAGCGACCGGCGGCACCGGCGGCACGGGAGGCTCGACCGGCGGCTCCGGCGGGACATGGATGCTCGACCCGGTCGTGGACTGCAATGTTCCGGACTTCGACCCACCAGTGGATCCAACGGCGACCTGCGAAGTGACCGCGACCGGCGGAGCAGGCCTGATCCTGAGAGGCACGTTGCTCCTCCCCGATCAGGTCATGCACAAGGGAGAGATCTTCATCGACACGAACGGGAAGATCGTCTGTACGGCTTGCGATTGCTCCGGTGAGCCTGGCGCCGACATGGCCACGGAGGTCACCTGCGCGAACGGCGTCATCTCGCCCGGCCTGATCAACACCCATGATCACATCACGTTCGCCAACAACACGCCCAAGGCCCACGACGAGCGCTACGAGCACCGACACGACTGGCGCAAGGGACAAAACGGGCATCAGCAGATCACCTACAGCTCCGGCGCCAGCGCCGGCGCGCAACAGCTCCAGGAGCTCCGCTTTCTCATGAGCGGCGCGACCTCGATCTCGGGCTCGAACGGTCCGAATGGCCTCCTCCGCAACCTGGATCAGAGCGGGAAGCTGGAGGGCATCATCATGCCTGCCACCCACTACGAGACTTTCCCGCTGAACGACGGCGGCTCCGGCTTCCAGGACGCCGACATCTCGAACGGATGCAGCTACGGCGCGGGCGTGGACAACGCTTCGCTGGTGGCCAGTCAAAACGCTTACGAGCCCCATATCTCCGAGGGGATCAACACCGCTGCTCACAACGAGTTCCTCTGCACGAGCACGGCCCCGCCGCCCGCGAACGCGAACGACATCCTGGAACCGCAGACTGCCATCGTCCACGGCGTTGGCCTCACCGCCGCCGACGCTGCGCTCATTCGCGCCAACAAGGCCAAGATCATCTGGTCTGCGCGCACGAACGTCGACCTCTATGGCAACACCGCCGAAGCGACCTTGCTGGACAACTCCGGCGTCCCACTCGCGACTGGCACGGACTGGATCGTCTCCGGCTCCATGAACATGCTGCGGGAGCTCCGCTGCGTGGATGAGCTCAACAGCAAGTACTTCGACAACCACTTCAACGACAAGCAGATCTGGCAAATGGCGACGACGAACGCGTCGTTCGCGCTCGGGGCGCAGTTTGTGACTGGCATGCTCAAGCCAGGTTATGCTGCGGACATCGCTGTCTTCAACGGCGGCGTTAACAAGGACCACCGCGCCGTCGTCGCGGCGGAGCTCCCGGATGTCGTCCTGGTGCTCCGGGGCGGAAAGACGCTGTACGGCGACGACGCCATCGTGGAGGCGCTGCGTCCGGGATGCGGTACGATGGCTTGGGCCGGCAGCGCGGACATCCCCGCGTTCGCCGACGTTTGCGGCCTCGTCAAGCGCGCGTGCATCAGCCAGGATCTTGGGGCTGGCGTGACGCTGAGCAGCATCCTGAGCGCGACGGGAGCGGTCTATCCGGCCTTCTTCCAGTGCGGTCAGACACCCGATCTCGAACCGAGCTGCGTTCCGAGCCACCTGACTTATCCCGCCGGGATCACGGGTACGATCTACACGGGCGTAATCGACCCCGGAGTCGACGATGACGGCGACGGCATCGAGAACGCGATGGACAACTGCCCGAAGGTCTTCAATCCCGTCCGACCCATGGACGAGGGAAAGCAGGCCGACGGGGATGGGGACGGCGCCGGGGACGTCTGCGATACGTGCCCGATGGACGCCAACAACGCCTGCACCCCGCCCGACGCCAACGACTTGGACGACGACAGCGTCCCGAACGCCTACGACAACTGCCCGGTCACGGCGAACGCCAACCAGAAGGACACGGACAACGACGGCCATGGCGACGCCTGCGACAAGTGCGCGAGCGTGGCGAACCCGGCCTACGCCGCCTGTCCGGCGACGATCAAGAGCATCCGCGACGCCAACGATCCCAACCACCCGGCCGTGGGCTCACAGGTGAGCGTCTCCGACGTCTATGTCACGGCGGTCGACAACGTGGGCGGCGGACGCGGGTTCTTCATCCAGGACACGTCCCTCATGCCGCTCACGGGCATCTTCGTCTTCACAGCGGGCAACGCTCCGAACGTGGCAGTCGGCAACAAGGTGAACGTCTCCGGCACCTACGCGGAGTACTTCACTCTCAGCGAGATCGATTCGCCGACCGTGACCGTCGTCGACCCCGGCACGACCCTCCCGTTCAACCCGATTGACATCGCCGATCCCGGCACGATCGCGACGGGCGGGGCGATGGCCGAAGGCTACGAGTCCATGCTGCTCCACATCGGCGCGGTGTCGATCTCGACCGTGAACCCCGACGGTGCTTCGGACTTCGACGAGTTCGCGGTCTCGCCGGGGAACCTCCGGATCGACGATCAGGTCTTCGATGTGCTCGACAACGCGTGTCCGCTCAACACCCAGTTCACAGAGCTCACCGGCGTGCTGACCTACACGTTCTCCAACTCCAAGCTTCTCCCCCGCGGCGCCAGCGACATCGGACTGGTCGACGCAGCGAGCCCCAACTACTGCAAGCCGTTCCCCTGAGCCGAATTGGCGCTGCCCCGTGAGGCCGGTTCTTCACGGGGCGATGCGCACGACAGCGAGGTCACCGAGACCGCTTTGACCGGCAGAGCTCAAGACCGCACCGCTCACAACGGCTTTTCCGCCAAAGCTCATGGCCACGACGACCCCGCCATCCGCCAACATGGTCACGACAGGAAAGCCTTGGACGTCGGTCCCTGAGAGTTGTGGTCCCCCAAAACCAAAGCTCCAGGAATAGGCGCCCGCAGCGTCACGCTTGCTGATCAGCACGTTGGCCACGCCACCACCTCCAGCGACGGGTCCGAGGTTCCCGCCACCGAGATCGGCTGCCGTCTTCTCCGCCAGCGCGATAGCCATCGCCCCGTCTTTGCCGCTCGCGAACGTGGCCGCCGCCGGGTCACCGGGGTCAAAACCGAACAAGTAGTCCGTGGACGAGTTGTCCGCGGCCACGTGTCTCAATGAGTATCCGTACTCCAGCCCCTGCGAAAAATAGCCCACCAAGGCACCGTCAGACACATGACCCTCGACGCCGATGTAGCTTACCGCGTCGTCGGTCATCGTGTCGACCGCCCAAACAGCATCCCCTTGAGGATTGAGCTTGGCCCAGAAGAACGGAACGTTGTTCTGCGGGCCAAGGCTCGTCTGAGCGCCCAGGGACACGGAGCCCGTGTACCGACCAGCGATCGCGATGTCGCCGTTCCCCAAGACAGCCACGTCGTCAACGATATCGTCGCCGTCTGATGCCGTTCCCCCGTCCGCGAAGCCCTTCGCCCACAGCACGTGTCCGTCACCGCCGCTCAACCGACCGACGAACATGTCCTGTCCCGTTGTCGCGGACTTGTTCAGCAGCTCGCTGTAGGCTGAGTAGGAGCCGGCAACCAGCAAATCGCCGGTGGAAGGGTCGGCCGCGGCGCTCGAGACGATCGTGTCGAAGGACGCATTGAACATCTTGCTCCATTTGTGGTTTCCGTCCGAGTCGAATTTCGCGGCGAAGATCGCTGGCCCCGGATTCGGCGCCAGCACATTGCCACCAAAGGACATTGTTCCAAACCATGCACCAGCGACGAGGACGTTCCCCTGAGCGTCGACAGCCACGTTGCAGCCGATCTGCTCCGAATTGTTCCCGAAACGCTTGCTCCAGACGGCTTTTCCGGTCGTACCGAGCTTCACCAAGAAGATGTTGTGGGTACCCTGGCTAATGAGCATCTCGTTGTCGTCGAACACCAAGGTACCCCCGAACGTGCCACAAACGTAGATGTTGCCGTTCTGGTCTGAAGCCATGGCGTCCGGCCATTGATCCTTGTCGTCCCCAAATGTCCGCCACCAGATAGGCTCCCCCGGCGTGTACCCATCGCACCCCTCGTCGCCGATCACGTCCGGCACCTCGGGGCCCGGCACCACCTGTCCCATGCACTCACCAATCCCCGTCCCGGACTCGTTGCACGTCGCCATCCCGCCCTTGCACGTGCCCTTGCCCTCGGTCCCGCTCGGACCCGTGTAACAGGGTACTTGTTCGTTAGGAATACATTCTGTCACCGTGGAGCCGCCTACCCCACCGACACCGCCGGTCCCGCCCGTGCCGCCGCCGCCGGTAGCGCCGGTGCTCGCCGTGCCCCCGCCAGTCCCCCCCGTGCCGCCACCAGCATCCACCCAGTCGCCGAAGCCGAGCACGACCTGACAGCCCGCCACCCCCGCAAGCAAACACCCCACCACCCCGAACAGCACCACGTCTCGCCGCTTCATTCCAAGCCTCCTCTCGCCGCTCATCGC
>JAIBBI010000080.1 GCA_019694755.1 Gemmataceae bacterium | reverse complement strand
ACCCGACGCCGCTACCCCGGAGGCCCGGCCCCCCTGTAAACTTCATTCCATCAGGGCTTCACCTCCCCCCCCCCACCCTGCGCTGCAATTTGACTTCGCCGCCCCCACAATGCCTCGATGTTGTCGTTTTCCATTCGACGCTGTTGGTGACCGACTGAATGTGGTCAGTTGCCGTGCCGGTGCCGTCCGGAAACTCGCCGGTTGGCACAATTCCCTCTACAACCCCGGATTCCGAAACTGCTGGGTCGCCTGTCAGCGCACAGAATTGATCACCAAAGGGCACCACGATCCTGGATACCCTGGCACATCCTGCTGCCGGATCGCGGACTTGGATTCTCCTTTCAATGCCGGCTGAAGTGTTCTTTTGCCTGCTTTTCAGCCCCAGGCCGCACTCGTTCTTAAGTAAACACTCCAGATACTAGCCGGCAGGCGGCGCGTCGCAAAATCTGGAAATATACAATGTTGTGACGGATACATGCATGTAAGTTGCTATGCATGTTTTGAAAAAAGTGCGTTTCCCCTGATACACATCTTCGCCCGTTGTTGATCTCCCGGGTAGGTGCTTTGTCCCTTCGAGCTCGATTAGCTGGCGTGTGCGCCGACCCCGGAGATCTCCAGAATGACACGACAAAAAACGACAAAGTCCGCTCAGTTTCTCCGTCGGAGTCGATTGTTCTTCGAGGCGCTGGAGTCGCGGATCACGCCGGACGCGACGGCCCTTCTGACGGCCAATCGGTGGGCGATACTGTCGGGCGTACCCCAGTATCTGGACGAGGTCGGCGACATTCTCTCCGCTCGGGTCCTGACCCAGAACCTGCCTATCATCGGCGACGGACTGGCGACGGCGACAGGAGCGAATTTCACAGATGAAATTCGCCTGGCCATCGCCCCGGCTCTTCAGGGCCTCGGCGGGACCCTAACCACTGACTCCATCCAGACAGCACTCTTTGACGTCTTGGGGCCGAACAGTACGCTAAACGTTCTTGTCGATGCCAACGGCGCAGGTGGAGTGACCAAGAACGACGTGCTGCTGACGGTAGACAGCCAGGCCGACCCCACTTTCGTCCAGTTCAACTTGCAACTGCAGAAGACCATCTCGATCACCTCGGCCGATATCGGCTTCGACATCGGCGTCCCCGGGATCGGCCTGGCCGTCAATGGCTCGGTCAACGTCGACCTGACCTACAATTGGAACTGGGGCTTCGGCGTCGACGCCCAAGGCTTCTATGGTGAGACATTCGGAGGGAAGGACGTCTCCAAGAAGCCTGCTAGTGACATGGTCGTCAAGATCGACGCGGGGCTAGGCAGCAACTTCAAGGCGATCGGCACTCTCGATGTCTTTCAACTTACCGTGGAGGACTTCACCGGCGGCACCAATGCCGAAAAGACTGGACTGCATGTCCAGTACGATGTGGAGTATTCCAACAGAACCCCCGCGCTCGTTACAAAGCTGGCCGACTACCGATATCGACTGCAGGACCCGAACGACATCAACGCCACGCGTCTTCAGACCAATTCGCTCAAGCTCTCGGGCAATGCCCAGATAAATCTGCCCTGTGTGGCTTCGATCGCAGACAACGCCGACTTTCCGAGCATCCGCACGACGATCAAGCTGGACGTCGCCAACTTCGTCGTCGACTCGGTGACCAAGACCGTCTCGTACAAGTCGCCCGACTCGATCTTCTTCAACGCGACCGCGGTAAACCTCGGCGATTTCATTACGCGGACGATCAAGCCGGTGGCCGGCGGCGTCAGCCAGGCGCTCGACCCGCTCGACTTCCTGATCGACAAGGACCCGGAGAGTGTGGATGGCGACGGACTGGGCCTTTATTTCCAGAAGATCCCGATGCTGAAGACGCTCCAGGAAAAGGTCCCCGGCTTCAGCAGTCTGCCGTCCATCAGCTCACTACAGGGCATCGTCCAGTTCATCGGAACGAAGCAGGCGGCTTTCAAGGCCGTCGACGCGGCGATCGAGTTGGTCGCTGCCGTGAACACGATCGTCAAAGGTATCAATCGTTCGGCTTCGGGGAACAACGTCTGGGTCGAACTCGGCGACTACGAAGTGAAGTTCGAATCCGGAAAGAAAGACGCGTCCGGCTCGAAGCAGTCGAAGGCCCCCGCCAAGAATTCAAAAGGGCAGTTGAACGACGCCAAGACGAAGGCAATGAACGAAGGCGATCCGGAAACGGCCGACACGATCGGCAGTGTCTCCGAACCGGAGACGGTGACCGGTCCGGACGGCAAGCTGTTCAAAGCGGGCTTCAGCCTGCCCATCCTGGACGATCCCGTGCCGAATGTCGTCAACCTCCTGTGCGGCAACTACGCCAACGTCGACCTCGTGAAGTTCGAACTTCTGGGAGGTTTCAAGTTCGATCTTCCGAGCTTTGATTTCGGTATCGGCAGCGTTGGAAACATGCTCGGAAGTCTGGACCCGACGGCCGCCAAGCTGGTCAACGTAGTACTGAGTCTGCTACCCGTCGATTTCAATGCGAGCCTCAGTGGCGGGCTCGAAGCCAACTTCCAGCTCGTGGCGGGATTCGATGCCTCGGGCGTGGTAAAATACGCCTCGACCGGCGATTCGTCCGACCTCGCCAGCGGCTTTTACGTTCAGTCCGGTCAGATCGCAAGTCTGACCGGAAGCGTCAATCTCGGGGCCAGCGTCCTCGTAAAAGTGCCGGTAATTGGCTCAGAGGTTTTCAAAGCCTACGCCACCGGATCCATGGCGACCAGTTTCTCGGTCAATCTCAACGACCCCAATAACGATGGCAAGCTTCGCTACGGTGAACTCGTCGCGATCTGCGAAGGGAACATCGGTGCAAATATCGGTCGGATCATCAACTTCACGGGCAACGCCGACTTTTCGATAGACGCCGGCTTCTACTTCCTCGGCAACAAGAGCTATGGAACGAGCTACAACAGTGGCAAGTTGGAGCTCTTTGACTTCTCGTTCGGCGGCACGCCGATCACGGTCAACGCTGCCGGCAATTTCACCGACATCAACGGAAAGTCGGGCACGATCCGACCCACGCTGGGCAAGGTGCGCTCGGACGGCACGCTCTACCTCAACATCGGGCCCAAGGCTTCGGATCGCGGCTTCGGCAACGTCCTGGATGGCGATGAGACTGTGTCTGTGTCCGGCAGCGGCTCATCATACACCGTGACATTCGGCAGCGTCACGCAGTCGTTCACCGGCGTCAAGGCGATCGTCGCCATCGGTGGCGAAGGAAACGACTCGATCACAATCACAGGGGCGACCGTACCCGTCAGGCTGTTCGGCGACGCCGGCAACGACATTCTTACGATGACTGGCAGTGGCTCGACCACGCTCTCCGGTGGCGACGGCAATGACACCCTGACGGCAGGCACCGGTAACTCCACAATCTCCGGCGGAATTGGCGACGACCTCATCGGCGGCGGCAGCGCGGCAGATACGGTCACCGGTGGCGCGGGCAATGACACCATCACCGGCAATGCCGGGGCCGACGTGTTGGACGGCGGAGACGCTAATGACACACTCAATGGCGGCGCGGGCAGCGATACCGTTCGCGGCGGCGATGGCAACGACACGATTATCGGGGGTGCCGACCCCGACAACCTGGACGGGGGAGCGGGCAACGACACCGTGACTGCCGGTCATGCCGACATTCGGGCGGCTGGCGGCGAGGGTAACGACATGTTCGTCTACGACGAACAGACCAGCGGCTCGGCTACACTCGTGATCGGCAGTGCCAACATCAATTCAAAGATCGGGGCCGGCAGCGTCGTCAACACGCCGTTCTTTGACTTCGAGAGTCGGCAGATTCTGACGGGGGCATCGGCCGACATCATCAGCTTTTCCGGCACGCTGGCCACACCCACCAGCGTCGATACAGGTGCCGGTGGCGGCACGATATCCGTCACGCGCGTCGCCGGCCCGATGACGATCAAACACTCCGGTACGACCAACGTCGGCACCAGCGGCAACGTCGTGACCGACATCGCCGGAGCGTTGCTCGTAACCGGTGGTGACCTCGTCCTTAACAATCAGGGCGAGTCGGTCGCCCGAGCGATCTCCCTCGCCGCGGGGTCAATCACCGGCTTCCCGATCTTCGGCTCCATCAGCTTTTCAAGTCTCGCCAGCCTTGCCGTCAACCTCGGTAAGGGCAATGACACTCTCACGATCAACGGCAGCCCCAACAGCAACATTGACATGGGTGCCGGCCACGACGTGATCAACGTACCGGACACCAATAAGCTCACGTCACAGGTCACGGTCGCCGGTGCCGGCGGCAAGGACACAATCAAGCTGACCGCTGTCGGTGCCCCCAATACTCCGATTGCCGGCCCGCTCTTCACCGCCAACTCGGCAGAGTCCGTAACATTGACGAACGCCGCCAACAGCACGGCGACGAACTGGACATTGCTCGGCCAGCATGTCCGCGTCGGCGGTCAGGCGGCGGCCAACACCCTGCTGAGTACTGCCGCGCCGGTGACGCTGTTGCTGGGAAGCGGCAATGACACCGTCACAGTGGCGAGCCTGACCCGCGCCGCCACGATCGATGCCGGCGGCGGCAAAGATGCGATCAACATTGGCTCGGCCAACGCCATTGACGGCTCGACACGCCCACTCAGCGGCATCACTGCGGCTCTGTCGTTAACGGCCGGTGCGGGCGCCGATTCGATCAGCTTCGAGAACAGTGCCGATTCCGAGGCTCGAACGGGTACACTGGATCGTATCAACGGACGCGGTCGAGTCAGTGGTTTCGGAATGTCGGCCGCAATCGACTTTGATGCCGAGCAATTGACTGTGACGGCCGGCGTTAATGCCGACACCGTGACTGTCAACAACCCCTCCGGCCCGTTCACGCTCAACACCGGCGCGGGGCAGGATAGCGTTATCGTGGTCGCGGCGACTAATGCCGGGCCGAATGTGGTAAACCTCGGGCAGGACAATGATACCCTCACCCTCAACGGGTCCGCACAATCGCTGACAATCGACGGCGGCAGCGAGACCGATTCGCTCGTGGTCGACCGGTCGGCAGCGACATCACCACTGACAGGAACACTGACCGCCACGCAACTCACGGGCCTCGGCGGCGCGGCGACGACGTTTAGTAATCTCGAAGGCCTGGCTCTAACACTGGGAGCGGGCAACGACACGTTCACGATCAACGCAACGGGCAGCGGCCTGGCCCCGACGGTCAACCCGGGCGACGGGGACGATTCCGTAACGCTCACATCCGTCGGCACCAAGGCGACGACGATCGGCACGAGCGAGGGTAGTGACACTATTCGCGTCGTCTTCGGAAATATTCCGACAACACAGTATGCCGGGCTTGTGAACTTCAGCACCGAGACTCTGCTGGTCGACCACACTGCCGCGACGAGCGGGCGCAAGTGGACCGTGGGTGGAGGTCGGCTCAAATTCTTCGACGGCGCGACGGATGTCACCGCCCTTGATGTTGCCGGTGCGGGTGAAGTTCGCATCCTTGGTGGCACCGGCAGCGACTCCATGACCATCAGCGGCGGTTCCACCAGCGACACCTCCGTTGTTGTCAGTGGCAACTCGGCCGTCGTTACCGACCCGGCCAAGGTGCTGACGGCGGGGAGTTTTTTGAGTGGGGCACAACTCGGCAGCACGGTTTCAATCGACAACGTTACCTCTGCCGCCGGCGTAGTACTCAGCTCCGATGGCAACTTCGCCTACTTCGCCAGCAACTTCAGTGACGCGATTATCGTCTTGCGAAAAGTCGGCTCCTACTTTGTGGTCGAGCAGGTGTTACGCAATCAGACTTTCAACGGCATCAACTTCCTCGACGCAGTCGAAATGATCGCCCTGAGCCCCGATGGAACATTCGCTTACACGACGTCAGCTGCGTACGATACGCTGACACGCTACAATCGGAATCAAGTTACCGGGCAGTTGACGCCCCTCCAGGTTTTCGATGACGGGCCGGTATCGGCCGCGTTGGATGGCGCGAGTGAATTGACCGTTTCCCCGGACAGCAAGTACGTTTTTGTCGCTGCGCGACTCGAGGATGCCCTTTCCGTTTACGAGAATGATAACTCGACAGGCGACTTCATCCTTCGGCAGGTCTATCGCGACGGCGTGAGAGGCTTCACGGGCCTTTATGAAGTCAACGCCCTGACCTTCAGCGGCTCCTATCTCCACGTCGTCGCCCGCAACCGGGTCAACACTTACACCGTCGGCACGAACGGCGCCCTGACCAAAACGCAGGACGTTCCGAATGACGGCACCAGCGAAACGACGCAGATCCAGGCGAATTTCGTCGCATCGAGTACGCCGAGCCCCGATGGCGAATACCAGTATTCCGTCACCTTTGACAACAAGATACTGGTCGTACACCGCCCGACTCAACGCGTTGTTCAACTTCTGACGACTCCCGACCAGGTGCGGGAAGTCCTGTTTCACCCTGGCGCGGGCGCGCCATTCGTGTTCGTCCCGATGGGCGGCACCAGCATTCAGATCTACTCCCGCGATGCGACCACCGGCGGACTGACGCTTGTTAACACTTCGACGGTCGCGGGCACAGGGTACGACGTGGCAATCACTACCGATCCGAATTCGACAGTGTCGATTGCCATCACGGACGATTTCCGGACGTTGCGAGTCTACAACTTCACTACGTCGCCGGGCCCGAGCATTGTGCTGGCTGACACGGTGATGAACCAGGACGCCGGTTACACGCAGGCGAGGCCGGTCGGCTTTTCTCCCGACGGGAAAGCGGTCGTATACGCCGATGCCGGGGGCGCGCTATTCGGCTGGACGCGCGACACGACCACGGGAGCGTTGACCAACTACAAGGCAATACCGACAGCCGGAGCCGTTGGCGCCCGCGATCTCATCTACGCCGACAATTCCTATGCGTACATCATGCGGACTGATTTCTCACAATATCGCGACTACATTAGTTGCGTCGAAGTCAACTCGACGACTTTGAAGTCCGAAGTGTTCACGGCCCGCTACGCCGCGGTTGGGGGTGAACTGGCCAGCGAAGCGATCGGTTTTCAGCGTGCCATCACTCGTAGCCCGGACGGCAAACACATCTACGTCGCCTGCGACAGTAGTTTTGACAGTATGGCACCGAATTCCAAAGTCTCGGTTCTCTCGATCGCCCCCAACGGGTCGCTCAGTCTCAGCGGTACGCCGCTGCTGCTGACGACGAACATTGAATTGAATTCCGTCGAAGTCGTGTCGCCGGGCGATCGCGTCATTGTCGCCGCCCATGCCAATAGCGTCATCGAGTTCGTTCGCAATCAATCGTCGGGATCGCTCTCGGGGGCCACAATCTACGGGTCGTACGCAGCCCGCACCGGAATGAGCTCTGCGAACTCGGCGGCCGCCTTGCCCGACGGCACTCAGCTCATTATCGCTGGCAAGCCGATCATTAACCCCGTTGGGTCTGAGGCCGGAATCTTTACCCAGTCTGGCGGCAAGCTCACCTTTGCCAATTCGCTCTCAGCCAACGACCTGGTGGCCCCGTGGGATGCCGCGAATTCGCTGGCCACGAGTAGCGATAGCCTCAATCTGTTCGTCCCCGGTCTGGGCACCGGAAACATGGTCGTCTACCAGCACACCGCGGGCAAGACCGACTGGAAATTCGTGCAAAACGTCTCTTTTGGTTCCACGGGGGCGTACGCCGTCGCCACGGCGGCCAACGATGGCAAGAACGTCATCGTCGGTAATCAATACAGTGGTCGGATCGATTTCTTTTCTCGCGATCTTTCCACTAAAGCACTGACTTCAATTCAGGCAATCAACCAGGGCACGCCCGATCCGATTGCCCGTCGCAGCGTGTCCGCCCTGACGGCAGTGCCCGGAGGGGCTTTTGTTTACGGCGTCAGCTCAGTCGACAACTCACTTTTCCTGTTTGACGGCAAGACGTCAACGTCGCTCCTGTCCAGCGCGGTCGCCGGTCTTAACGGGGCTATCGGCCTGACTGGCGTCATCGATGTCGCCACAGCGGCAGGCATTGACAGTAACCAGGTACTGGTCGTATCGCCTGGCGAGCGCAAGGTCGCCCGTTACAACCGCGTTTCGAATACGTTAACATTCGACAAGAGCACCGTCGAATTCGCTGATCTCGCCAATGCGACATCGCTGGCGGTATCGCCGAACAACGGAACAGTCTACATCGGGACTGGCACGGGCAGGATTCACATCGTCAAAAACGACGCGATATTCTCGATCAGTTCGTCGGCGACGTTCGGCACAGAAATCAGCGATGTGCAGGTCAGCCGGGATAACCAGCAAGTCTACGCCGCGGATCCCAATGGACTGATTGGCGTCTTCAACCGTACCGCGAATCAGACATTGACTCTAGTCCAAACTCTGACCAACGGCCAATCCGACGCGGGTAACCTTCTCGGGGTTCGCGAGTTGACTGGCAGCGGCGACAGCAAGTTCGTCTACGCGGCCGTCCCGGATAACAGTGCAATCAACGTCTACGAGCGCAATTTCGGGACTGGAAAGCTGGCGATCGTGCAGACACTGACATCTCCCGATTTGAGTTCCGTCAAGGGAGTCACCATCTCCACCGATGGCACCATGCTGTATGCGTCGTCCTCGTCTTCGAACACGGTTTCGGTGTTTCAGCGTAATGCGACTTCAGGCCTAATCCAGTTGATCCAGGTCGTCCGCGACAACTCGGCCGGCGTCAGCGGGCTGACAGCTCCCGTGGCGTTGGCAGCGACGCCCACTTCCCTTTTTGTCGGCACAGTCAACGGCAACACTGGTGGCTTGGTGACGCTCGCGCAGGATACCGCGGCCCCTCCGACATCAACGAAGTTCAGCCAAACCGGATTCGAGCAGCTCAGCGTCGTCACGCAGGGCGGGAATGACTCCGTCAGCATTGCCCAGGCCCCGACGATGCCGGTGACAATCGACTCGGGTGGCGGTAACGACACGGTGGTCGTCACGTCTTCGCCGGCGTCCCTGAGCGTGTCACTTGGTTTGGGAGCGGATGTCTTCGAGTACAACGCGGCCACGTCAGGAGTTGCCGGGACTGCGACAGCGGCCGGCACTGCCAAGTTTACTGTTCGCCGAGTTGGAGCTTCGAGCAGCGTCACGCTCAACGGTGCGGGTGGTGGCGACAACTTTTTCATAGCTGGCGGCTCCATTGACGCTTCCAGTAAAGTGACAGCCAACGGCGGGGCGGGCACCGATTCGCTGCAATTCGATCCGGTCGGACTGACTTTCTCGCCGTTGACGCCGACGGCGGGTAACTCGACGATCACGGCGACTGGCCGTGGCTCCGTCGTGTACACCAGCATCGAGTCACCTACGACGGTCGCGCCTCCGGTCGTCAATGCCGGCGGGCCGTACGTCATCACCGAGGGCGACAGTCTGATGTTGACCGCTTCGGCGACCAACCCGCCGATTAGCGGCTACGCCTGGGATCTCAATGGTGATGGCGTTTTCGGCGACGTGACCGGAGCCTCCGTCACGGTCACCCCGGCGCATTTGAGGGCATTCGGCCTGAATGACAACGGCCAATACCCCATTGCCGTGCGGGCGACGAACGCCCAGAGTACCGGAGAAGCGCAAGTCACTCTCACAGTCCGCAACGCCCGGCCGAGCGTTTCACTCACCGGCTCCGGAGCCGGCATCGGCTCCAGCGTCACGGTCAATCTCGTGAATCCCGGCGATCCGGGCGACGACACGATCAGCCGCTACTGGATCCTCTGGGGCGACGGCCAGATTGAGGAATTCGGCTCGTCGATGACCAGCGCGACGCACAATTACGCCACACCGGGAACCTACAAAGTGGCCGTCGCCGCGCAGGACGAGGACGGCATCTGGGGCGAGAATGGCGTCTACACGCTCGACGGCATGAGCCAGCCGACCCGCTTCTACCGCCTGACATCGGCAGCAACGTCATTTACAATTGCGCGTGCGGAGGCCGTCGCTCAGGGCGGCATACTGGTGACCCTGAATAACGCCGCGGAAGAATCACTCCTGAATCTAGCGTTCCTGAACGAGGCGATGACCCAGTACTGGGTCGGCCTGTCCGACGAAATCACGGAAGGCAAGTTCGTTTGGGATAGTGGCGAAGCGGTCACTTACACAAATTGGGCACCAGGCGAGCCGAACAACGCCGGCAATCAAGACTACGTCTATGTGTATGGCGCGGGTGGGTTCACTTCCGCCGGCGTACCGGTGACACTGTGGGACGACGTTTCCAACGCGCAGACCAGCCGATTCGGTGTGATCGAGTATCCGACACTCCCGGCGAACTTCGGCAATTTGTCGCTGACTATCACTGGCCCAACGGCACTGGGCGCGACCTTCTCCGTCATCGAGGGTAACGACCTGCCGCTGACCGCGTCCTTCACCGGCAACCCGACCGATGTCCAATGGTCAATCAAGGTCAACAGCATAACGACCCCGGTCGGCAGTGGTCTATCGCTGCTCGTGCCGTGGGCGACGCTCAAGGCGGCCGGCGTCGACGACGGCGCGGGGACCGTATGCACTGTGATCGCCAACGTGAGTTACGGTACGAGCATTTTTACGCTTCCGGATGTCCCCCTGACCGTGACCAATTCGGCTCCGACGCTGAACTACAGCGGCGCTTCGGCCGTGGCCGAGGGGTCGGCCTATTCGCTGGCACTCTCCGCAACCGAACAGGGTAATGACACAGTCTCGTCGTACCGGGTCAACTGGGGAGACGGATCCAGCCTCGAGGTCATCTCGGCGACGACCGCAAACGTCGGCCACATATATGCCGACAATGGCAGCTACATCATCGCGGTTGAACTGTTCGACGAAGATGGCAGCAACGTCTGGATATTCCCGGTGGAAGTGACCAACGTCGCCCCAGTCGCGCGCTATCGCGGCCAGTTGTCCTCGACGCAGTACGGCACGTACACGCTCAACCTGTCGTCCAGTGATATCGGACCGGATACTATCTCGCAATGGACTTTTGATTGGGGCGATGGCGTCATCGAGACTGTGGCCGGCAACCCGTCCTCGGTGTCCCACAAGTATCAGTCGGCCGGCAGTTTCGTCATCTCGGCTCAGTTGACTGACGAAGACGGCACATATGCCGCGAGTCCCTCCTTGACCGCCGGCGACTTCTATTGGAATCCAGCCACCGGCGGCAACGGCCATTTTTACTCGCTGACGCCTTTGCTGACGTGGGTCGAGGCCCGCAATGCTGCGTACGACAACGCAGGTGGCTCGCTCGTTACGGTCGATGATCTGGCGGAGAACACGTTTATCAGCAGCACCTTTGTCGGAGATCGTTACTGGATCGGCCTGTCTGACGATGTCACCGAAGGGCAATTCCGATGGGTCAGCGACGCCGTCCAGGCCCCCGGTTACACCAACTGGACGCCCGGAAATCCGAGTAACTCAGGCAGCGGCGAGGATTACGTCGAAATTCGGGCAGAAAACTCTACGCTCTCCGTGTTCGGCAAGTGGAATGACCTTAACTCGACCACGACCCGCAAAGGAATCGTTGAAAACAGCACGCCCTTCGTCGTCGCGGTGAACCCGGCAACTCGCACCGCGCCGACCGTGACTCTGAACGGGGCTGCGAGTGTCAACGAAGGTTCGACCTACAATCTGACACTCGCGGCCATGACCGGGCCGCTGTTGGACGTCATTACTGGCTGGCACATCACCTGGGGTGACGGCACCGATCAGACCGTCGAGGACTCGACGCTTTCCGTACCGCATGTTTATGCCGACGGCACGCAGATCTACACGATCTCGGCCGTCGCCTTGGGCGTCGATGGCAATTACTTCGCCAACAATTTCAACGTCACGGTGAACGATGTCACCGGGTTGTACGCGATTAGCGATATCCCCGCATCCAACAACACGCGTACGGAAGGCGACAACTTCCGGCTGACTTTGACCGACTCGGGCGATCCGGGAATCGATCCCGTGGCGAGTTGGACAGTCAACTGGGGCGATGGCACCATCATCACTTACGCCGGCGACCCGAGCTACGTCGATCACGTCTATGCCGATGGAACGAAGACTTACACAATCACGGCTACGGTCGACACCGGCGAACTGGTCGCATCCACCACCCCTTTGACTGTGACGATCAACGATGTCGCACCGAGAGGCTTTATCGGCGGTCCGACCACGAGTCCGAAACTCGTCAACTATGCCCTGAGTATCTCGGCAACGGATGTCGGTACCGACAACATAATCGGCTGGATAATCACGTGGGGTGACGGCAACACCCAAAATGTGATTGGTAGTCCGTCGACGGTACTTCACCAGTATGCCATTGCCGGGAATTACACTGTCACGGCCAAGATGGTCAACGAAGATGGGACATTTCAGGTCGTCGACAAAGCGGGCGCGACGGTGAGCCACGTGGTGACGGTTAGCGCACAGGCCGCGCCCCAAGTCACGATCACGGGCGCTCCTGCCTCTGTAACGGAAGGCCAGTCGGTCACTCTCGGCAGCAGCGTCGTAGGTGTTGGAGCGATGACATACGGCTGGGAAGTCCGCCGGATGGGCGACCCGATCAATACCGGCAATGGCGTTTTCACCGACGTGATTTACGCCCAAGGCACCAGTTCCACGATCAGCTTCACGCCCAGTAATGACGGCGTGTACCAGGTCATCCTCGCGGCCAAGGACAGCCAGGGTACTCCGCAGACGGGCTCTACCAGCGTCATTATCGACGTGGGAAACGTCGCCCCGACGGGAACTCTCTCGGCCGACGGCCCGTCAACGGCAGGCAGTCCGCTGACCGTGCGCTTCACGAACCCGAGCGATCCCTCGACGGTCGATACGGTTGCCGGCTTCCGCTACAGCTTTGATTTCAACAACGATGGCGACTTCGATGATCAGGGTGATATCAATTTTGCGACAGAGAGTTTCGGAGCCCGCGCCTACCCGACCGCAGGATCGTACAGCGTTCGCGGCCGGATCTGGGACATCGACGGCGGTTACACCGACAGGACTGTCAACGTCACCGTGACATCGCCTAATCTCGTCGTGCTCAATGCCAACGATTCCGGGGCCGGCAGCCTCCGGCAGGCGATCTTCGACGCCAATGCCGCACCGGGCGCGAATATCGTCACCTTCGACCCGGCCTTCTTTGCGACGCCGCGGACGATCACGCTGGCCTCGGGCGCCTTTGCCGTGACAGACAGTATCAGCATCACCGGCCCGGGAAGCGGACTGTTGACCATCAGCGGCATCAACGGCTCACAGCTCTTCGCATTTACCAATGCCGGCGGCGCCGTGTCCACGATCTCAAACATGACGCTGACCAAGGGTAGTGCCGTACGAGGCGGAGCGATCTATGTTCAGGGGACTGAACTGACACTCAGCAATTCGGTAATCACGGGCAGCAAGGCGACCATTGACGGCGGAGCCTTCTACGCTGCGGGCGACACAAAGCTGACCGTGCTGAACAGCACGATTTCCGGAAACATGGCCAGTAGTAGCGGCCTCGGCGCGGGCGGCGCGATCTTCACTCGTGGTAACTTGCTCATCGACAGCAGTACGCTCTCGAGCAATTCGGTCGGTGGCGTTAATTCGACATTCAACAACGGTGGCGCCATCGAAATCTACTCGGGCGCGGGCACTTCGTGGACTGTGCGGAACTCCACGATCGCCAACAACAGTTCCCAGTTTGCCGGCGGCGGGATATTCCTGTTCAACGCGTCCGGTATTCTGACCGTCGAGAACAGCTCCATTGTCGGCAATACTGCCCAAGGCGGTGTCGGCGGTGGCGGCATCGGGACCAACAGCTCAACTTCAATCGTGCTCTTCAATTCGATCGTGAGCGGCAACTTCTCGTCGGCCAACTCGAATGTCGACCTTTACAGCACGGGCACCGTGACAGGCAACTTCAGCGCGATCGGCTCCAAGACCGGTGTCACGACCTTTGCTGGCGACTCGAAGACTAACGCTCTTTTCGGGCAGAATTTCAAACTTGGTGCGCTCGGCAACTACGGTGGTCCGACGCAGTCAATTGCTCTTGCGGTCGACAGCCCGCTCCTGAATGCCGGTACTGCTACCGCGCTGACGTTCGACCAACGCGGCCAACCTCGCAACGCCAACGGTGGCGTGGATATCGGCGCGTTGGAAAGGCAGGGTAATCCTTCGTTTACAGTCACGATCGCCAGTGACAGCACCGACGATCTCGACGGCAAGACCAGCTTGCGCGAAGCATTGGCGTTCGCCAATGTCCAATCCGGTGCCAATACGATCAAATTCGACCCGGCCGTGTTCGGGACTTCGCAGACAATTACGCTGACCGGCGGCGAATTGTCCGTTTCGGATGCTCTCACGGTGACCGGCCCCGGTGCCGCGCTGCTCACCATCAGCGGCAACAATGTGAGCCGGGTCTTCAACACCAGTGCGGCCGCCAGCAACGCGTCGATCAGTCTCAGCGGGATGGCACTTTCCAATGGCTTCGCGACCACCGACGGCGGGGCTTTGATCGTCGACGATGAACTCGTCACGCTGACGAATTGCGTTGTCTCAACGAGCAAAGCCAACGACGAGGGCGGAGGAATCTACGTCCAGACGGGCACACTCACTTTCGTTAACTCAGCGATCACCGGTAACACCGCTAATACAGGTGGCGGAATCTACCTTCGAAACGCCAGTGCACTCGTCCTGGGTTCGACATTGTCGGGCAATAGGACATTGCTCACCAATTCAGGCGGCGGCGGTATCGCCTTCACCGGCACGATCGGCTCTCATGGCCTGACGATCCGCAATTCGACGATCGCGAACAACACCTCGAATAACGCCGGCGGCGGAATCATTCTCCGGTCATTCAACGGTCTCGCGGTGATCCAGAACAGCACCATCGTCGGCAATGTCGCCACGGACGGCGGTGGCATTCGTCGAACGACCATTGGTGGCAATCCCGGCACAGGCACAATCTCCATCGAAAGTAGCATCGTCAGTGGAAACTCGGCAAACACCGCCAACAAGGATGTCTCCGAACAGTCGTTTCCCCTCACCGCCATCAACAGTGCGATCGGTGTCACTATCGGATTTTCGCTGACGCCTGGGAGCGTCAACAATCTGCTCGGCCTCGCCCATTCCAGCCTCAAACTCGGCGGGCTCGCCAACAACGGTGGAGCGACCCAGACCATGGCGATCCAGCAAAGCAGCCCGCTGATTGGTGTTGGTACGAATCCTGCGGGGATTACGACCGACCAGCGAGGACAGGCTCGAACCTCGGACGTCACCGACATAGGCGCGTACGAGTCGCACTTGCCGGCCCGGGTCTCAGTCGTGTTCATCAACGGCGGCGCGGTTCAAAGGTCGGTGGTCAACCAAGTTCAACTTGCCTTTGACTCACCAATCACGTTCGTCGGTACGCCGGAGGCGGCGTTTTCCTTGATACGCCAAAGTGACGGCCTGGCTGTGACAACTAAGGCCGTTGTCGATAACACCGGCACCGTCATCACTCTGACGTTTACGGGTGGCGCAGTAAATGGAATCAGTCTCGCCGACGGCAAATACACGCTGACGGTACTGGCCAACCAGCTCACCGGCGATGGGCTCGATGGTAACAATGACGGCACCGGAGGCGACAACTACACCTTTGTCGGAACGACCGCCAACACGTTGTTCCGACTCTTCGGCGATTCCGACGGCGATGGTGCGGTCGGCTCGGCCGACTTCCTCGCGTTTCGCGCGTCCTTCCTGGGGAATTCTCCGACATTCGACTTCGACAACGACGGCATCGTGGCCGCAAATGACTTTCTCGCCTTCCGGTTGCGATTCCTGACCCAGGTGTGACACACACGCACGCACATAGAAAAGCTCCGACCGTGAATGCCCGGTTACCGTACACGGGCATTCACGGTTCGATGGCTGAGTTGCCGGACTGGCGGTCGGGTGCAAGGTCGGATCGTCAACGAGGCCGTGCATCCCAGATGCGGATAGTCCGATCCCAGCTCCCGCTGAACAGTACTTGCCCGTCGGGGCTGAATGTGACGCTTTTGACCACGTCGGTGTGGCCGCGAAGTGTCAGCAATTCCTGGCCAGAGGTGGTATCCCAGATTCTTACAGTGGTATCTTCGCCACCGGCGGCGAGGCGGTGACCATCAGGACTGTATGTCACGAAATCGACCCCGCCAGTGTGGCCCTGGAGCCGCCTTTCCAATTGGAAGTCGGCGGTGTTGAATAAGTGAATTTCGATGTAGTAATCCGAGACGGCGAGTTGTTTGCCGTCCGGACGGAACGCGATAGAGGAGACCTTTGACGTAACGGGAAGGACTGCGATCTGCCTGCGTGTCGACAGATCCCAGATTCTCACCGTCTGATCGAAACCACCCACCGCCAAGTGTCGGCCATCAGGACTGAACGCCAGCGCGGTGATTTCTTTGCCAAGGCCGGGCATAGCATAACTGTCGGCACCGTCTGGTAATCGACGGACAAGGACATCGCCATCAACGCCACCGGTCGCGATCAGTTTACCGTCGGGGCTGACAGCCAGGCTCAGCACGCGGACCGAATGACCATTCAAGGAAGCTAGTTGTCGTCCGGTGACGGGATCCCAAAGTCGTACGTCGCCACCGCAGAACTGCTGTTTCGCGTTGTCCCAATGGCCACCAGTCGAGATAAGTGTGCGCCCGTCTGGCGTAAATTTGGCGGAGGTAACGCCGCTAATGTGCCCTGGTAGTTGTCGGGGTTTGCCAGGTTTTTTTCGATCCCACAGAAACAACTCGCCAGAATTCAGGCGATGATTGTGTTCATCCAGGATTCCGCCGGTACTGGCCAACCATCGTCCATCCCGGCTACAGGCTAGGGAATACACCTGGGACAGATGTTGATTGAAAATTCCTCTGGCGCCTATGTCAGCCATTTCCCAAACCCGAACGGTATGGTCGTCGCTGCCACTCACCAGACGCCGGCCGTCGGGATGAAAGACGACGCTGGAGACAGCGCGGCGATGCCCTTTCAGCGTTTGAAGTTCCCGGCCAGTATCGGCTTGCCACAGCTTGATCGTCTTGTCAAAGTTCGCCGTGGCAAGTTGGGTGCCATCCCCGTTGAAACAGACCGATAGCACTTGCCAGCGATGGCCCTTGAGTTCCCGCAACAGAATGCCGGAATTGAATTCCCAGATCCTGGTAGCAGGGTCGTGGCTTCCCGTTATCAAACTTCTGCCGTCGGGACTAAATGATGCGCTGACGGCACCTCGTGGATGACCATCGAGCCTGTTGCTTTCCCGGCCCGTCTCGAGGTCCCAAATCGATACTGGTTTGTCGTTGAGTGCCCCGCTGACAGCCCATTTACCGTCCGGACTAATGCTAACGAAATCCGGGGCTTTGGACGGTACCAAGATGGATAGCCTTACGTTGCCGGTGGCGGTATCCCAGACTTTGATGGACTTGTCGCCGCTGGCGCTAACAATCCACTTTCCGTCACGGCTGTATACGACGCTGTTGACCGGGCCTTGATGCCCCGCCAGTTGGTGTAATTCAGTGCCGGTGCTGGGACTCCAGATTCTCACCGAGTGGTCATTGCCGGCACTGACGAGTTGTTTGCCATCGGGGCTGAAGCATACGCAGTTAACCGGCCCCGTATGTCCCGTGAGGACTTTGTGATCAACCGCTTGGTCGACATCCCAGATTCGAACCACGGCATCTCCGCCGGCGCTGGCAATGAGTTTGCCGTCGGGGCTGCAACAGACACATTTTACACCCGCAGCGTGCCGGCCGATCAGGGTGGAGAATTGAGCGAGGCGATTCCAGTAGTGCCACTCGAATCGTCGCAGATCGACACCGTCAGTTCGATCCGGGTGTTGAGCCTCCAACAGGTCGTTGACGGTTCCGAGATCGATGTCGTCCCAGGCATACTGGATCTGTCTGACATCGGAGAGGTAGGCCCGTTCCCTTGCCCTCTGGGCGATCGTCTCCGCCCGCTGTTTCTGACTCTGAGCCGCTTCGGCTTCCGTCTGTGCAAGGATCGCGAAGTTGGCCGACACACCAATTCCGGCGACGAGCACCAGAAACACAGCGGCCGTCAAGCCGGCGACCAGGGGATTGCGTCGACACATTCGCCAGGTTTTCTCGGCCCAGCTGCTCGGCCGGGCAAGAATCGTCTCGTCGTTCAGAAAACGGCACAGGTCATCTGCCAACTCGCCGGCACTGGAATACCGGCGTGCAGGGTCCTTATGCAGGCACTTCAGGCAAATAGTTTCTAGATCGCGAGGCAGGCGCGGTTGCAATTCCGTCGGGGCAACGGGTTCGTCACGAGTTACCAGCGAAATGGTCTCAATCGGAGTCGTGCCTTGAAACGGGGGCCGGCCTGTGATTAATACGTAAAGAATCGCACCAAGCGAGTAGATGTCCGTTGCGGGGCCGATCTCTCGAACGCGGCCTTCCGCCTGCTCGGGTGACATGTAGTTCGGCGTGCCAAGAATCGCGCCGGTCGACGAAAACTCGCCGGCATCCTCCACGTCCTTCGCGAGTCCGAAGTCGGTAATCTTCGGGATGAGTCCAGAGGCTGTGGTGTGTCGGCTCGGTGTCGACGAGCCGACGCCTGATGACGGTTCACGCCGGTTATGAATCTCGGCTGTTGATCCGGCACCCGAAGCCTGCGGAGCGTTGGCGAGCAGGATGTTTGGCGGCTTCAGGTCGCGATGGACTATGCCCTGTTGGTGGGCATAGTGAATTGCCGACGCCATCGCTTCCAACAGCTCTGCGGCAAGTCGAGCAGGCTGCGGCTCGCGGTTGACGTAGTCTGCGAGATTGCGTCCCTCGATGTACTCGAACGCGATGAAGGGGCGGCCGCCCTGCTCGCCCACATCGAAGACCTGCACGATATTAGGATGCTGGAGCCGGGCAGCCAACTCGGCTTCCCGGCGAAAACGAGAGAGAAGATGCGGGCCAGCGTGTTCGCCGGCAAGGATCATCTTCAGCGCCACGAGTCGCTTGAGGCGCAAGTCACGAGCCTTGTAAACGACCCCCATGCCACCCCGACCCAGAACGTCGAGGATTTCGTAGCCGGCGATGCTCGGCGTATTGACCGTACCCGGAGATGCCTCGGCACGTCCACCGTTCAGGTGGATCGACACCGTCGGCAACGGAGGCAGTTCCCGGCAACTGCGATACTCCGAGAATACCCGTTCGATGATTTTGCCATCGTTTGCATCAGCGAAGTGAGATCGGTAGTCCCGCTCGTCCGGCAGTTCGTGGGCAGCAACTCGCATCTCCAGATCAATCGCCAGTAACTCGGCCAGCAACGCTGATCGTTCCGGATCTGTCACGGCGACGAGGTAGTCCCCGATTACGGGTCGATCGCCGCCGTGCCATGCCGACTCGAACCGTTCGCACGTTTGATGGATCCGTCGCAGCACTTCGAGGGGCACGTTTTCGTCATTGTTCGCAGAATTGGTCATTGCGCCAGCTCCTGTTGCCACGTCTGTCGCACCAAGTTCAACATTCGTTGGACAGTGGCACGCGTTCGTCCCAGCTGTTCGGCACACTGGCTGTTGTTGTGGCCCTCCAGTTTCAGCACGACCAATCTTCGCAACTGTTCGTCGTCCAGTTGATCAAGGAGCCGGTGGCATTCATCATCCATCGCAGCGGTAACGGCCGGGCTTGGTTCATGACTGATGAGTTCTTCAAGTAACTGATCGTCGGACCGAAAGACCTGATCTCCACCCCGTTTCTTTCTTCTCTCGTGTTTGGCGACATTGATGGCCTTGCGGATCGTGATGACTACGAGAAGTTGCCAAAGCTCGTCGCGGTTCTGCAGGTTTGGGAACTGGCCCAGTTCGACGCCCTGGCAGAAACTATCGAACGCACTGAGGGCGATGTCCTCTTCGTCTGCCATCACACGATGAGCGGCTCTGAGCCGAATACGGGCCAAGCCCATCATGCGGCGGAAATAGCGGTCCCAAAGATGCCGGACCGCCTCGCGATTACCGGCGCGAAAGGCGGCAAACCAGTGCGTGACCGAATCATCAAGCGACATGGACAATTGGCCCGATGTTGCGCGACGGATTGAATGAGAGTTGGAATCATGATATGTGCCCGCGTGGTAAAGCGTGCAGGCAACTGGCCAAGGCTGACAGGTCCGCGGGACCGACAGACCCGACCAAACTGGCTACTTTCTTTTTCCTCGGCGTGGATTGGCCGTATTCGAGGCGGAGATTGCCGTGCCGGACGCCGGAGCACTCGCCCAGGCCGGCGGAAGGAACTCCGGCACCACCAGCGAGCGGCGGAGGGGATGAATGGCGGGGGGAGGGACCTGTTGCCGGCTCCGTCCCGGAGTGTCCACTCCTCATCCTGTTCCTTCAGGCAGCCCACCTGCTGCCGTTCGTATCAGAATGTCCAGTCGTCCGGCTCGGACCCATTTATTGCCAACGCGAGCTCGGTCGCCGTGTTCGCCCGGCGTGACTCGTGCTCCTCAGCCTCGGCCCGGCCATGGTCGTGGGACCGGCTGGCACGGGACAGTCGAGCAAACTGAATGAGTCCCCTCTGGTATCGCCGGCTCAGCCTTTCGTACCACTCGAGCAGGTCACGAACGTCGGAGTCGAACTGCAACTGGAAGCGCGTCTTCTGCTCCGCGTACAGGACCAACAGCCGCAGGCACGCCAGTCGCTCGGCCAGCGCCTTCAGAACCGGACACGGTTTGCCGTCGAGCAGGTTCTTTTGCCAATGAACGGAGTCCGCCACGATGGCCTCGGTGGCGACCGAGTCATCCTGGGAGAGCAGGTGGGCGCTATGACCGAGGTTCTCCTGGACCGGATCAACCAAATAGCCCGCCAGTTCCGGGTGCTCCTGAAGGAAGAGGCGGAGACGGCCCAAGGCGTCCACATCGCCGTCCCGTGCCTCGAAGGCAAGCCGCTCGAGTCGGTCCAGGAGGACGCGTGGCGAATTTTGAGAGCGGTCAGACATGGGTCGAGTCCTTTCAGGGTGGGAGGGCCCACGGCGTCCCGGGCGTGTCCAGGAATCTCCAAGGCGTTTTCGGGATCGACTCGGCCCGGTGGCCGGCGGCTCGAGTGTGGGTACTGCCATGAGCCGCTTGTTTGGTCCTTTACCTGGCGGGCCTGTGTTTCTGCAGTGCCGGTGCGGCGGGTCACGGGTCTCAGGCGAATCTTCAGGCGGACGAGGAATTCGCCCCCGGCGCCACATCGTCACTTGAGTCGGTCGGCCACCGGAACGGTTCGACCTGTCTTTGCTGCGCCGCGACACTCACCTGTTGTACCCTCGCCAAACGGCGTCGAGTGCCGAAGCCGCTCCGAGCGGGAGCTTGACAGTCACGAACTCCGACACTTTCGTCTCGTCTGGATTGATCTCAACGCTCGGCAGGCGGCAGTGGTAGGCGTCGAGTACCGGGGCGGAGATGTACGGGAACACGCTGGTCGTCCCGACGGAGAACACCAGATCGAAGCCCGGCGGCACCTCGGCATGGTAGGTGGCGAACTGGTGGGCCGGCAGCCGCTCTCCGAAGAGCACCACATCCGGCCGGAGTATCCCGTTACAGTCCGGGCACCGCGGCGGGATGTCGAACCCCGCGTAGTCCGTGACCGACTGTTGGTAAGGGCACTGCATGCACCGGATTCGGTGCAAGTCTCCGTGGATGTCGATCACATTGCAAGAGCCGGCGCGGTGATGGAAGCCGTCCACGTTCTGCGTCAAGACCCAGACACGATCGAACTCCGACTCCATTTCCGCGATCACCTCGTGACCCCGGTTCGGCTTGGCGGCCCGGCACGCCTCTTCGATCTGGAGGAGGTACTTCCAGGTCAGGTCGGGGCGAGTTTCCATGGTCTCCGCCGAGAGCAACGCCTCGATGGGGACATTCTCCTCGGTGTTCCGACCTTGGTAGAGACCGCCGATCCCCCGGTAGGTCGGCAGCCCGGACTCCGCCGAAAGGCCGGCCCCCGTGATGAACAGTAGGCTGCGACTCGCGCGCAGCAATTCGACTACTTGTTCCACGCGGCGTGCGTTTTCGTCGGTGAGGGTGTTCATTTCTGGTCCGAGCGATTCCATGCCCACGAGCCCTCTACGGCCGTGAGAGCCCCAGCATGCCGTGCTACCTCGGGCGTGGCGTCGCCCGTGAGGGGAGGGCATGTGATGCCGGACATTCTGGCGAGCGATCCGGGGAAGTACAGCTCGGATTTGTGCCGGTGCGAGACGTCGAAAGGGGAAGTACGGTTCCGAACAGCAACTCGGCGAACAACCAATGCACTCGCCGACCGTCGCCCCGCGACCGACGAATTCAAACTCCCGAATTCCATCCCCGCTCAACCTCCGGGCTCCTGATTTCGGTGGTCATAGAGCGGTTCGGTCGAAACCTCCTAACCCGCCGCTGCGACCCCAGCCTCAAAGGGTCCGCGTCTGGCCTCCATCGACATCCAAGATTGCCCCCTGACAGTACTGTGCCGCACCGGATGCCAAGAAGGCGACGGCCTGCGCGATTTCGGCCGG
>JAIBBI010000238.1 GCA_019694755.1 Gemmataceae bacterium | reverse complement strand
AGAGCACGACGACCACCGACAGGGTGCCGAGGAAAACCAGGAGCGGCGCGAAGAGCGAGTCGTTCCGGAACCGCGCAAAGCTTGCGGCCGAGAAGTCGGCCAACTGACGCTCCACTCGGGACTGATTGAACAACTCCATCAAATTCGACTTTGCCAGACGCATCAGAGACAGGCTCTCGCGGAGCAGGTTTAGCTGCCCGGAAGCCCGCTTGGCGTCCACCCTGGCGCGGTCGCGAAACCGGGCGGCAAGATACCCGCCAAGCAGCACGACCACCGCAACGAACAGCAGGCATACAAGTGCGACCCAGACATCGAGAGCCAGGGCCAACGCGATCAGGATACATAGCGAGAGGGGCAGGAAGAACAGGTGGGTCAGCTGAGCGTACAATCCGTCGTGAACCTGTTCGACGTTGGATGCGAAAATCTCTGTCGTCTCGTCCACGGCGCGGTCTTTGAGTGCGAGCGTGCCCAGGCGGTACGACTGGTGGTAGATCGCCCGACGAAGGCGGGTGGCCGCGTCGAGCGTCGCGGTAGCTGCTGCGTAGTTCATGAAGTTCAAGGTGCCGGCCCTAAGCACTGCGAGGAGCACGGCAATTCCCGCTAGACCGGTCAGGTAGGCGATGTTGGGACCGGTGCCGCCCGACGGCTTCCACGTCCATGGATTCCACGAGGCGACCCACCCGGCAAGGTTTTGCATCAGCCCGGGCTGACGAAGCGCGAGACTGGCGAGGCCCAGAGGTGGCGTGTCGCCCCGCTCGTTGGCAAATACAGCCGTGCGGTAAGTTTCACCCGCGGCGGGGCTGACCCGGGTCGCCAGCCAGTCGACTACTTGCGCCCGCCAAGCCCATTCGCGACCGACCGGACAAGTCGGCATGCCGGTATCGTCAATGCACATACGGGCCTCGGCCGGCGGATTGACCGCAGCGAGAAGGGTTTTGCGGCGCTCCGGATCAATCGCCTGCCAGCGGCGGTCATACTCCACGCGAGCCGAAGGCCGGACTTCCACGAACTCCTGGACCCGCCCGCGGTAGATCAGAAGGTCGACAAACAGAGTCAGGACGACGAACAATCCGAGGGTACCGACCGAAGCGACCACGGCCGCCGCGCGTGCGGCCCACTTCCATCCGGAGGAAAAGTCCAGGAAAGCAGCGGCGCGAGCGAACGCGGAACGAGGATCCACGACAGCCTCCGGAAAAACGGCGGCACACCCGGGCCGGATTGCGGTCGGATGTTGGGGCAATCTCCCTGATTGTAACCCCCGCCCCCCGCCGACCGCACCACCAACCGCAACCCGGACGGGCTTCCCCCAATCCGCCCGGCCGGCAAATCACGCCAAATCGCGATCTTCGATCAGGAACAGCCCGACGAGAAGCGCCATCGCGGCATAAAGAACCGCATAGCCGAACACGCTCCCGACGTACCCGGCGTACTGCCCCGGGGGAAGATAGGTTTCCCGGAGATAGACCTGATCGGTGCTGAAGTAGTTGAACGCCGGGAATACCTTGTCCCCGAGTTGGGCGATGAAGTTGACCAGATTCATCGTGCCGCCACGAGCCTGACTGACCTGTTTGGTCACCTCGGCCAGCGTCGAGGTCAGCGTTCCAAGCAGGAACACAATTCCGCACACAACCATCGTCACGATCATCGACATGCGAGTGGCCAGTGACACGGCAATTGCCAGCATCACTAGCACCTGACCGAATCCGAGGGCCAGACCGCCTGAATTGGCCAGCGTCTCGCCGAACCACAGGCCAATGCCGCGAAGGAACGCGGTCGTCTCCGGCGATCGGCCGAGGTCGGCCAGCTTCGGCGCGACGATCCCCTGCACTTCCACAGCCAGCGGATCGAACGAGTCTTCCAGTCGCTCGAAGTGCGGCTTCATGTACAGGGCCCAGTTTTGGACCCAGCACAGGATCAATGTCAGTGCGAGAGCGGCCAGGAGGATGCCGAAATACTTGCCGAGAAGAAACTGCCGACGGGTCACCGGCTTGCTCATCAGCGTGACGGCTGTACGCCCCTCAATCTCTTCCGACACCGACATCCCAGCCGCCAGGACTGCAAAGAGGACCGTCGAAAGCTTGATCATGTCGAAGCTGAGCTGCTTCATCATCCGGAAGTCTTCGCCGAAAGTGAAATACGGGATCACCATCGACACCAGGATGGCGATGGTGACGACCCCGGCCAGCAGCCAGAACATCGGCTGGCGATACCCCTCGCGGAACGCAGCCATCGCCACGGTGCCGCCCTTCGGCCAGAGTGTCAGGATGGCTCCGAGAATGCCCAGCACAAGGCCGATCGAAAGTTGCAACTGAAGGACCGAGCCGTAAAGCCGCCCGTCGAATTCGAGCTTGGCCGGGTCTGCACGATAGGCCAGCATTGCAGTCAGAAACACCGCGCCGGCAGCCGTCCAGCCGAGAATCGCCAGCAATCCCGTTGGGGACTTAGTTCGAGCTCCGAACTTCCGCGGATCTGCGATCCAGAGCCACGGCAGGGCCGCCAAGACCTGAATCAGTGCAAGTACGGCACAGACAGCGAGATTGGTGACCGAGAAGTTCATGGATGGGATCGCGGTTGATAGTTGGGGGGCGTACCCCACCGGAGTTTGTCGCGAAGGGCCCGGTAATAGCCGTGAGCCGGAGTCCGTACGAGCCGGAAGTCCACCGGAGCGCGGCGGACTTCCAAGTATTCGCCCGGCCCGATCGGACGCTGGTCCTGCCCGTCGACTACGAGCCAGGCTCCGCCGGTATGACTCAATCGAATGGTATAGACCTTTTCCGCGCTCTCGACGAGAGGGCGTATCGTCAGAGTGTGCGGCGCGATGGGCGTGACCGCGAACACGCTCAGTTCCTGACCCAGAATCGGGCCGCCGGCCGCGAGATTATGGGCGGTGGAGCCGACCGGCGTGCTCACGATCAGCCCGTCGCCGCCGAACCGAAGCACTTCCGTACCGTCGAGGTCCATAGCGACTTCGAGCATCCGGAATGGCGGACCGGAAAGAACGACGATTTCATTGAGCCCCAGGTAAGTCGACTTGCCAGAATCGCTGTGGACGACGCACTCGAACATGATGTGGGATGTCGTCGGGATCGATCCGCGGAGTACGTCGGCCAGGCATTCGCGGGCTTCCTCGACGGACAGTTCGGCGAGGAAACCGAGCTTTCCGAGGTTGATCCCCAACACCGGCACCTGCCGGTAACCCATCTGTCGGGCCGACCGAAGAATCGCGCCGTCGCCACCCAGAACGATGGCGAGGTCGGCTGAAAGCTCACTCAGGTCGAGTGACTGGTCGAGGTCGAAGGCGACGATCTCGCCGGACGCCTCAAGCAGCGGGCGCAGTCGCTCGGCCTCCTCACGGACGCCCGGCTTGCGCGCGCTGCCGAGGACAAGAAACTTCATGGATGGCATTCCACCGACCGGAACTCGCCGGCCGATTGTTCCGTCCGTTGAAGAGCTTTCCGCACTGTTGCGGCGATCCCGGTCGCATCGAGCCCGAGGTCGGCCAGGATTTCAGCACGCTCGGCATGCTCGACGAATCGGTCGGGCAACCCGACTCGCACGACATTGCGGGCGTCGATACCTGCAGCATTGGCCGCCTCCAGCACCGCGGAGCCGAAGCCGCCCTCGAGCGTGCCCTCTTCGATCGTGACCACGACGGGCAGCAGATCGACAGCGCGCAGGATCACGTCTTTATCGAGCGGCTTGGCAAAGCGGGCGTTGATCACGCCGATGTTTAGGCCTTCTTCCCGAAGCATCTCGGCCGCCTTGACGCAGGCGGGGAACTGCGCGCCGAAGGCGATGATCGCCCCGTCTTCCCCCCACTCGTAGACCTCGGCCTTTCCAAACTCGATTGGCGTGTGCGAGCGTTCAACCCTTTCCAGATTGGCCTTCGGGTAGCGGATCGAGGTCGGGCCCTTGTGTGCCAGTGCGAACTCGAGCATCGGCGCGACGTCGGCTTCGTCGCCGGGTGCCATCACGGCAATGTTCGGGAACAGCCGCATGTACGGGATGTCGTATGTGCCGTGGTGCGTCGGGCCGTCGGGACCCGTGAGCCCGGCCCGGTCGAGCGTGAAGATCACCGGCAGGTTTTGCAGGGCGACTTCCTGGAAGATCTGGTCGAATGACCTTTGAAGGAACGTGGAGTAAATGTCCACGATGGGCTTGGCACCGACCTTCGCCATGCCCGCGGCGAAAGCCACGGCATGCGATTCGCAAATGCCAACATCGAAGAACTGGGCGGGAAACGTTTCACGGACCTTCTCCAGTTTGTTCCCCTGGCACATCGCGGCCGTGATGACGACGGTCCGCGAGTCGGCCTTCAACGCGTCGGCGATCGCCGACGACATCGCATCGGTGTATGCCTTCGACCCGCCTTTCTTGAGGGCGATGTTCGTGCGGTCCGGGCCAACCTGCTCG
>JAIBBI010000079.1 GCA_019694755.1 Gemmataceae bacterium | reverse complement strand
GGCCCCTGCTTTGTCGCCAAAACAGATCATGGCGGCCGATGCCGCCGCCAAGGCGGCGCTCGAGCGCGACAAACTCGTCGGCCTGGCGTACGGGCTCATCCACGGCGGCCGGGTCGCCCACACGGCGGGGCTGGGCCTGGCCGACCGTGAGGCCGGGGTGCCGGTGTCGACGCAAACACGGTTTCGCTGGGCGTCGGTGTCGAAGCCACTCACGGCCGTCGCGGCCATGCAACTCGTGCAGAAAGGGCTGTTGGGCCTCGACGACGACGTCCGCAAGTACGTCCCGGAGTTTCCAGATAAGGGAGAAAAGATCACCGTCCGGCACCTCCTATGCCACCAGAGCGGGATCGTCCATTACGCCAACGGTAAGGTGGTAAAGCGGCAGCGCGATTACACGACGCCGCACCCATTCGCCGACGTGGTCACCGCGCTCGACACCTTCTGCGACTCGCCCTTGATTCACCCGCCGGGGGCGAAATACTCGTACACCACGCACGGCTACATGCTGCTGAGCGCGGTCGTCGAGCGGGCGGGTAAGAAACCGTTCGCCGAGCAGGTACAGGAGCGGATCGCGAAGCCCCTCGGTCTGGAGACGCTCCGGCCGGACTACCAGTGGGAAGAGATCCCATGGCGTGCAATCGGCTACCGCAAGCTCAATGGAAACGAGATTCACAAGTCATCAAACACGGATGTGAGTTGGAAGCTCGGCGGCGGCGGATACATCTCCACGATCGACGACTTCGCAGGCTTTGCGGCCGGGCTCACCCGGCACACGCTGGTCGACGCGGCCACCGAGCGATTGATTTGGGCACCGCAGAACCTGGCCGACGGCAAGGCGACCAACTATGGTCTCGGGTTCGGCGTCGCAACGGACAAGGCGGGTCGGCTGCGCGTCTCGCACAGCGGCAGCCAGGAAAAAACGAGGACGATGCTGGTCATCTTCCCGCGCGAGCAGACCGGGGTGGTCGTGATGACCAACAGCGAATGGGCGAACCCCGGTCAGATCGCCATGGAGATCCTGTCGGCCGTCACCGGCGAACCGCCCGCGGGCGGCACCCGGTGACGGCCGCGAATCAGATTGACTGCAGGAACCGCAGACGGAACTGTATGAAGTCCGGGACTTCAACGGCACCGCTCGCGTCGAAATCGAACGGTTCGTTTGGCAGCAGAAACACGGTTCGGAATGCGAGAAAGTCGGTCGAGTCGACAGTTCCGTCTCCGTTGCTATCGCCGTACAACCGATAAAGGCCGTTGGCCTGGGTCCCGACCGCGACGAAATTGTCGCCGCCGGTCCCGTTGCCGTCTCCGTCCAAGGAGCCGCCCGCGCCGCTGACATTGTTGGCGAGGACCGTCAGTGTGTATCTCCCGTCGGCCAGCGACTGGAATTCCACAGGACCGCCTGTGAACGTCAGTGTAACTGAAGTCGCTGCACCGTTGGTTACTAAGGCGGTAAACGTAGCGGCCACGTTGTCGCTCTGGCGGACGACCTGGAACGCGTCGGCCGGGTTTACCGGAAGCGACACGAGCTGATTGAAAGTGACGACCGCCTGCTTCACTCGCGACCGCTGGGTCGTGCCGTCGCCAAAAACGAAGCCGGCGACCTGCGGTGGCGGGCCTGCCGATCCGACCTGAGCTTTCACGATGTACTCACCCGACGTGCTGGCCGCACCTCGCACCCGGACGCGGTACTGCCCGCTCGAGCCGGCCGTCACGGAAAGGGCGGCATTCCTGCCGTCGGGACCCGAGTTGTCATCGCTGCTCACAAGCACGTTGGCCGGAGAGTAAAGTTCGATCGACGGGTCCAGAGTGTTCACGAACTCGCCGGCGTCGCCACCGGGGGTCAGCGTGCTCACCGTGATGGGCTGGCCGGCCGTGACGGAGAACTGATACCAGTCGTCGTTTCCATTGATCGCTCCGAGAGCCGCGTTGCCGTTCATCGACTGCGCGGTGGCGAAACTGTCGTTCGCCTCGGCGTCAAACGTGCCGCCGGTCTGGACGGAGAGTTGATACTCGACGCCCGGGTCACCCTGCACCTGCGCGAAATAGGTGCCGGCGGCCGACGCCGAAAAGTCGGCCGTGATTTCGGCCACATTGGTCGATCCCGCAACGCCAGCCGCGACGACTGTTCCGGCGCCGTCAAGAATGGCAATATCGAGATTCCCAGCGGTCACGTTGTTGATGGTCAGCGTAGCCGCCTGGCCGGCGTTCAGGCTGAACGAATATAGATCCCGAGAAGGCGGAAGTGTCGCCATCGTGGTCGTGGTCGAGAGGTACACGTCTGCCGTGTACGAACCCGTCGTGCCGGACGCGCCATTCACGCGGAAGTAATAAGTCCCCGTCGTCGGAATCACATACCCGTAGATGGGCGAGAAGCCACCTGCGCCCGCCGTCGAGCTGGTCCCGTCTTCCAGAGCCAGGACGATCCCGGCCGAGTCGAGGAGTGCCGCCTGAGTGATCAGGCCCGACGTGGAACGCGCCAGCAGGGATACTACTTCGCCGGCATTGAACTGATACTGGAACAGGTCAGTATCGCCTGCAGCGATGGTCCCACCGGCCGAGAGCACGTATTTCACCGGCTTCCAACTCGTTGAAGCGTTATTGGCGGTACCGGTTGTTTCATTCGGCTCGACTTCGGCATTGAAGGTCCCGCCGGTGCCGGGGACCGCTCCCGTGTTTTCCAGGTAGACTCCGAGTTGATACGAACCGGCCGCCGCGGTGTTGAAGCGATAAGCCCGCACATAATAGGTGTCGGCCGTCGTGATCGTGTAGCGGTAAATCATCGAGTCGGTACCGGGGCCGCTGTCGTCGTCGCTGGTGACGATGGAGGTCGTACCGGCCCGATACAGTCGCACGACCGGATCGTTGGACGTGCCTCGCGTTGACGTGATCCCGCCTTCGACGACGGTCAGCACATCGCCCACCTGCAGCGCACCAATGTTGAAGTAGTCGGCATCCGTTCCGCTGCTCAGCGTGCCTGAGATTCCAAGTTGATACAGGCCGGTCGGCGTACCCGCGGCCACCGTGACAGGGGTCGCGCTGGCGATAACATCGTTGGCTTCAATTTCGGGAACCGTCGCCCCCTCCATCCGACCACGAACGCTGACGCGTGAAACACCCGCGCCCAAAGAGACCATGTTCGTCGAAAGACTCTGTGCCGTCGCCAGCGAATCATTGGCCGCACCGCCGTTTGCCTCGGCTTCGTTGATCGTGTTCAAAACGACCTGAATTGTATACCCGCCCGTGGTCCCGCTGAGGCTCGACACCGCCAAGTTGTACGTCCCGGCCGTCGTGATCGGAATGCCCGCAACCTGTGCGACGCCGCTCACCGCGCCCGAGGCGACCTGATTTGTTCCCGGGCCGGTGACTGCGATGCGCGGCTGCAATCCGCCGTTCGGGGTCACAATGACCGTAAGCGACTGATTGGCATCGAGATCGATGCTGAACGTATCCACGTCGATACCGGTGCTGATCTCGCCGGAGTAGATGCCGTCGTAGATCAGCGAGCCACGCACGATCCGCGACTGGAGCGGACCGGGGAACGGCACCACGCCGTTATCAAGGGTGTAGGTCGCGTTGAACTGTGCGTTCGGATTTCCCTGCAGGTCCGACACCGCCCCGGCCGCCAGGAAGCCGTAGAACGTGCCCTCACCTGTGGCCTCGGCGAGGGTGAACCGTAGAGTCGTGTTCCCGTTGAGCAGGCTGACGCCTGTTATCTTCCCCTGTGTGACAGACAGGTCCGATGCCTGAACTGTTGCGGGGTCCACGGCCTGATTCAAGTTGATATCAATCGTCGTGAACGGGATCTGAACCGTCGCACCCGAGGTAGGCGTTACCGAGGTCACGGCGACGGGCGTCGCGTCGTAATAAAAGTTCGAGGAAAACGCCCCGACAGCGCTGCCGTCGCTGGCCCGCGTAAACGCGCCCGCCGCCACGCTGATCGTCTGCAACCCCTCGGCCGAGACGGGGTTCACGGCAAACGTGAACGTCATCGACGTGTCGCCCGCTGTGTACGCCACGGAGCTGGCCGGCTGGCCGTTGACGGTAAAATCCGACGCCTGGAGCGACGAGCCGTCCACCGCGGCATTAACGTTCAGTACATAGCTGCCCGGCGACGAAGATACGACGCTTCGATTTACCGGGTTGGCCCCGGCCACCAGCATCGGCATCGACGTGTCGACAGTGATCGTAGTCGCCGAAGAGGCGGAGGTCACGGCATTGACGCCGAGTCCGCGGCGGGAAAATGCCGTCCAGATTTCGAACAGGTCCGCCCCGCCGTTCAAAGCGACATCGGCCGCGATGATCGCGTCACGGGCCTGCGTGAACGACGGATTAGCCGGCTGGAGCTTCAGACCGTCCATCACGAGTCGGAGCGCGAGCTTGTTGCCCGCCTTGCTCTGCGCCGACGCGTTTGACCAGCCGGTGTACAGGTTCGGGTCGTAACCGTACTTGTTGATCAGCATCCAGTTCATGTCCCACAGCGTGGTTGCCCAAAGTTCGCCGGTGTTATGAACTTCCGTGCTGCGAGTAATCCCGTACGACGTGGTCCCCGAAGTTCCGTAGGCGTCAAACGTCAGCGGATTGACGGTCATGTCGAAACTGTAGGGCCGGCGGCGGATGCCGGTCCCTGTCTGAGCCTGCCCGATCAGATACGTGCCAATACCGAAACTGCCGTTCTGGACATCCGTCGGCCTCTGAGTCAGCATAAGCGCGTAGTAGTCGCTCCAGCCCTCACCCATGCCGCCACTCTGGGTCGAATTCAGCGCGCTGGAATTCGCCGGCCCACCGGTCAGGCGGTTGGACACGCCATGGCCGTACTCGTGTATGATAACGCCGTTGTCCAAATCGCTGTCGCGGTCAGGCGTCGTCGAAGTCCAGATGTACATCTGCATGCGGGGCGCAGAGCCGTCGACGGGCGTGCCGAAGTTGGCATTGTTGGTCCCCGATCCGTCCTGGGCGTCGGCCTGCACGGCATCGTTGCCGGAGCCGCCCTTGCCGTAGTTGTTGGTCTGAAAATTCCCCGCCGCCTCTGTAAACCCGTACTGGTAATGAACGTCGTGCAGGACGTTGTTCATGTGAAAGAGGTTGACCACCGCCGCGTTCTGATTCTGGAGGGCGGTTGGCTCCAGGGCAGGGTTGAAGAGGAAGCCCGAGAAGTTCAGGTTCGAGCCGCCGTCCGGCCGGGCCGGTGACGTGTCGGCAGCATTGTCCGCGTTGCGGTCGAGGTGCGCGTCGACGTTATTGCCACGAGTATCCGTGAATTCCGCGCCGGCCACGCCGTTGGTATCGTGCCAGCCGAATGGCGAGGCCGTCGCATTGGCGGCATTGGTGATGACCGCCGACCGCCCGTCCTGCGGGCTCTCGCTCGGCATGTTGACCGCGCTGTAGGCTGCGTCGTCGATCCAGTCGGCCAGGGCCACGATCGAGCCGGTCACCGCGTCCACGTTGAGGTCGTACCAGTGATTGCCGTCCGGCGTCTGCATCACCATGTGCCAGGTCAGCACCGCGCTCCCGTCGGCAGTCGGAGCATACTGTAGCCGTGCGGCGATCTCGTCGACCGAAACGGACGGGGCCGAGAACACGAACGCCTGCACCGGCCCGACCACCGGATTGATCTCGGTCGGCGTGGCCTCGAGTTCCAGGCCGAGTTTAGAGGCGGCCGCCGCGATGGCCGCCGTCGGGTTCATGACGTCGCCCGAGGTCCGCGTGCCGGCCAGCTTGTCTTCCAGCCCGGCGACGAACCCACCGCCGACGCTGATGACTGCGCCGTTGGCCGCCACGGCGACGCTGAAGTCGGCATTCACGACCGGTAAGCCGAACGCCGTCTGTCGGAGGTAGGCGTGGTAGATCCCGGTGTCCGTATCCGTGTACTGGCTTGTGACGAGCGGGTTTGCCAGATCTGCCTGAGTCACTCCCAGTTCAGAAGCACGCCCGCGGAGGTAGTCGAGCGCGATGGCCAGCGGGGCCGCGTCACCGGCCCGGACCGGACCGGCTGAGAGGTCGGTGTTGTAGAGAAACTGCGACGGCGGCAGGTAGCCGGTCCCGCTCGGGACAGTCCGATCTTCCAGTCGCAGGAGCGACAGTGGCAGTCGGCGGTAGCGGTCGGTTCGGATGGCTGAAGGGGTCTTGCTCGATCGACGACGGGACGGCATGAATTGCTCCTCGGGCGCGGTTACGCCCGGCGGTCACACGAAACACTGAGTCGGCTCTGCCCTGGGGAATGACAGAGAATCGCAGGGGATGAGCCCAATTCTCGGGGATAGGAGTCGCCCGGCAAGCCAAAAACCGCCAAAAAACCGCCCGCAACGACCTACCTGGAGTCGTCCGGACGCACGAGGACGCACGACGCCTGGCCGAGGCCGCGCAGCGTCTCGCCCGGCTGGCCGATGTTAGCCTCGTCGCCGCGGTACCAGTGGTCGACCCGCCAGCCGGCCATCCCGGCAATTGCGTCCATCATCGATTGTGTGGTCGTCACGTTGCGGACGCGGTTCCAGCGGGTCGCGAGGTCGTGATCCGCCTCCGTCCGGAAGATGTCGCGGGCAGCCGCGTGATCCATCGGCAGACAGGAAAACACGAACTTTCCGCCCGGTTTCGCGACCCGGCGTGCGTCGCACAGGTACTTGTAGGTATCCTCGTGTTCGAGGTGCGTAAACACCGAAAAGGCACAGAACATGTCCACGCTGGCGTCCGGCAATGGGAAGTCGCACGTCACGTGCTTGATCCACTGGACGCCGCAAGGCGACTGCGGGTGCCGATCGCGAATCAGGCTCTCTCCTCGCCGCAAGAGTTCGGCCGACACGTCGATACCGATGTAGGAGCCGGCCCCGAGCGCCGGTACCACATGGACGGCCAGTCGCCCGCTGCCGCACCCGAAGTCGACAAGGCGCATCCCCGGCCGGAGCCCTTCCATCTGCAGCAGATCGAGTTCGATTCGGCCGATGAGGTCGAAGTCGCCGTCACCGACGGCTTCGCCGGCCGCGTGCTGGCGGGCATGGGCGTCGTAAATCCGCTCATACGACCGGATTTCGTCGTTGCGGACGAGTCGCCGCAGTCGCCCGATCCCCCGGGCCCAGACGCTGTGACGTGCTGCCAATGCCATGATCCTGCTCCCGCGGGGAATTCGCCAATAACTGTGTCCCCGATCCGCGGCCCGGCGTCAAGCCGGACCTGAAACGCGGCCGGCGGGCCGAACCGCTCCGTGGAGGAGCCATTCGACCCGCCGGCCATGTTTTGTCAGACCACAGCGATCAGACCGACTTCAGGAAGTTCAAGCGGAACTTGAGGAAGTCGTTGGTATCGACTTGACCGTTGCCATCAAAGTCGAATGTCGGGCTGGACGACAGGAACGCCAGGCGGAACGCCAGGAAGTCGGCGGAGTTGACGGTGGCATTCCCGTCGGCATCGCCGAACAGGCGGAAGATGCCGCCGCCGGCCGACGTCGTCGGCGTAGCGTAGTCGCCGCCGATCGTACCGTTGGCGTCACCGTCGAGGTTGGAAATCTGGGCGTCGTCGATTCGCAGTTGATAGACGCCGTCGATCAGCGAGTTGGTCACGGCCTGAGTCAGCGCACCGCTGAAGGTCAGCGTCACGGTGTTGCCCAGGACATTGGCCGCCAGCGTAACGAATGTGCCGGTGCCGACGCCACCATCGAAACGCTCGAGAGTGAACGCCGCGGCCGGCGCCCCGACGAACGTCGGAGCATTGTCGAAGGTAACGACAAGGCTGGTAACATTCGACCGCTGGACGCCGCCACCGTTGACGGAGACGGAGAGCACCTTGGCCGGCGTCGCCACCGGTTGCACTTCAAATGCGCCGATGTCAGCAACGAGGTTAGCCACACGGATGAACCCGGGGCCGCGCTGATCGAACGAAAGGGCCGCCCCATTGTTTCCTGCGTCGATAGCAGGGCTGCCCACCAACAGGGCGTGAGTCAGCGGCGATCCGGCCGGCGCGCCGTTGAGTGCCAGCGGTGCGAGCAGCGGATCCAAAGGCGTCGCCAGAGTCCCCGTCAGGTTTCCTGTGCCCGTGAGAGTCATGTTGCCGGCAGCATCGACCACCCCGATGAGGTTGTTATTTCCGGCCAGATTCGTTGCGATGTCAGCCTTCAGGTCAGACGTGGCATCGACCACACCGGCCACGAGATTGCCGGCAATGATCGAACTCTGCACGGTGACCGTGCCGAACCCACCCGGCGGGATCGTATAGGTCACTGCCAGGCCGCCACCGCCGGTCGCACCGTCGTTACCGGTGATGGTGCTGTTCTGGATCAGCACGGAACCGACGAGCGTGTCGAGGGCGATGCCACCGCCACCGCTCAGGGTCGACTTGTTCCCAGAGATCGTGCTGTTGGAGACGGTGAATCCGCCAGCCGTCACGATGCCGAAGAAGTAGATGCCGCCGCCGCCGGCGTCGGCCGTCGTGGCGTTGGCAGTGTTTCCGGACAACGTGCTGGAATCGAGCGTCAGACTGCCCGAATCCCAGAAGTAGATGCCGCCGCCGTCGGCGTTGGCGGTGTTGCCCGAGATTGTCGAGCGGGAGATGGATGTCGTGACCGATAGCCGCAGGTTCAATCCACCACCTACCACGGCCGAGTTGTTTGAAATCGTGCTATCGCTGATGGTCAGTTTGGCGGATTGACCAATCGCAGAAACGGCCCCTCCGTCTAGTCCGGCCTTGTTGCCCGTGATGGCCATCTTGCTCAGCGTCAGGTTTTCCTGGAACGATCGGATGGATCCGCCGTCCAGCGCTGTCGACCCGCCGGTCAGCGTCATACCGGAAAGAGTCACGTCAAGAACATCGAGTCCGGCGACGTTGAAATGCCGGCTGAGGCTGTTTGCGTTGATCGTCAGGAGGCTCGCACCCGGACCGGTGATCCCGACGGAATCCGAGACACCCAGTTCCCCGAGTGTGAGCGTGATCGTCTGAGCCGAGCCGAAAACAGACGGGTCGAATGTGATGGAATCCGTCCCCACGTTGGTGTTGGCCAGGCGGATCGCCTCTCGGAGGCTCAGGTCGCCCTTCGAAGTGATGCCGTCGTCCTCATCGGTCACGATGTCGACGACGTAGGACTGCCCGAACCCGACGCGGAACTGATTGAGCACGCCGAGGTTGACGGAGTTTGGCACCGCGTCGGTGTCCTGCACGGTGCCGGTGATGCTGACCGTGTAAATGCCATTGTCACCGGCGTCCCACGCCCCGCCGGGGGGGGTGAAGTAGTAGTTGGCAGTCACCTTGGTGCCCGAACCCGATGTGAGCACTTTGAACGGCGACGCCGGCGTGCCGAACCCGGGCCCGCTGATCTTCAGGTCGGAGACGTCGATGCTCGACACATTGATCCCGGTCTCGTCTTCGTAGACCACGGAAACAATGTAATCAGTACCGGCCGGTGGAACGTTGACCGGGGTGCTGGTTGCGAACGGCAGGTTGGACACGCCTTCGACGGCACCCAGGTCGGCCGCGACGCCGACCACGCGGGCAAATGTCCCGCCACGCTGATCGGTACCGAGCGTGAAGAAGTCGTTACCCGCATCGAGCGCTTTGCTCCCCACGCGAAGAGCATGAGTCGGCGTCTTTCCTCCGTTGTACAGCAACGGGTAGAGGCCCGGGTCCACGGGACTGGCCTCGGTCCCGACGAGGAGCGGATCGAAAGTACCGGATAGCGTGATGTTGGAGGTCGCGTCATTGGCCCCGATCAGGACGTTGTTGACTGCAAACGACCCGCCGGCAGCGAACGAGTAAATGTCGCGAGCGACATTGCCCGTATTGCCCGCAACGATCGTACTGGATAGGGACACGATCCCGGTATTGCTGGTCCGCTGGATACCGCCGCCGAATCCGTACTTGGCCGTGTTGTTGTAGATCGTGCTGTTGCGCACATCGAGCGTGCCGGCCCAGGTAGCACTTCGGAGTTCGATGCCGCCACCACCTTCGTACCCCTGGGCATAATTGCCGCTGATGGTGGAATTGGTGATGGTCGCAGAACCGGAGAAAAGGCAGATGCCGCCGCCACCGCCGTTGGCGGACGCCGCGGAATTGTTGGCGATCGTCGAGGCGTTGACGACAAGGTTGCCGGTCGAGGACAGGTACATGCCGCCCCCACGGAACGACGTGTTGCCGGTGACGACGCAATTGTTGAACGTGAACGTACCGGTGGACGAGAATCGGGCCGCGCCGCCGTTGCCGCCGTTGTTGTTTTCGAAGATGCAATCGTCGGCGGTAAACGTCGACACGTTGACCACATTGACCGCTCCGCCGGCCGCATAAGCGTTGTTGCGGCGGAAGACCGAGTTTGTGAGCTGAATCGTGGACACGCCGATGTGGATCGCCCCGCCTCCTGCCCCCGTCGTCGAGCCGGTCTCGTTGTCCTCGAAAAGGCTGCCGGTCACCGTCAACGTGCAAGTACTGGCGCCGTGAATCGCTCCACCATCGAGATTGGCGAAGTTCCTTTGGAACGTGGAGTTGGTCAGTGAGACGGTGCTGGTCGTCCCCGTGCTGATAGCACCGCCGGTGGTGATCGCCCGGTTATCGGTAAACTTGCCGTCGGTAATGGTCAGTGTGACGGACCCTGTCGCAGTGGCAATGGCTCCGCCCGTCGTCGTGGCGCGGTTGCCGGAGAACGTCGAGTTGTTGATCGTCTGGTTGCCGCCGGCAAAGTGTACGGCACCGCCGGTGGTCGTACTCCGGTTGCCCGTGAAAGTGCAGTTGGTCATCGTGACACCGACCGAGCTACTGCCCCGGAGGCCGCCACCGGCCGCGCCGGCCGAGTTGTTGCTGACGGTGACATTGGTCAGAGTAATCGTGCCGGTAGCAGCGTTCAGTCCGCCACCGTTGCCATTGGCCACGTTGTTGCTGATGGTCGAATCGGAAATGGTCATCTTTCCGGCGCCGTTCATAAACAGCGCGCCGCCATCGGTTATCGCCGAATTGGAGGTCAGCACACTCTTGTTGACCACCATTTGCCCGGTTCCCGTGCCGACCACGCCGCCGTTGGTCGTTGCCACGTTCAAAGTCGCCGTGCATTCGTTCAGCGTAATAGTGGTCGCGCCGAGGTTGACGACGCCGCCGAGCGTCGTGGCGGTGTTTTCCGTGAGGAGGCACTTGGAAAGGGTGACGGGGTTGCTGTTGAGCAGCAGCACGCCGCCTGCCGCTGTCGTCTTGAACTGATGCAGCCGCACGTCGCTGATGTTCGTCACGGTCGTCGACAGGCTTCCCGTGATGGCGAAGTTGAACAGCCGACTTGCCAGGTTGCTGGTAATCGTCAGATTGCTCGCCCCGAGCCCTTGCAGGTTGAACGGGTCGGTGATCGTCATTTCACCGCCGGTAATGGTGATCGTCTGCCCGCTGAGGGCCGGCGCAAAGGAGATGGTGTCGTTCAGCCCCGCGGATGTGTTGGACAGCCGCACCGCCTCGCGGAGCGTGAACTGCCCTGCCGAGAAATCGTTGTCGTCCACGTCGGAGACGTTGTCGACGACGTAGGACGCGGCGATCGCGACTTTGAATGTGCCCAGCGCGTTCGGCGCGACCGGGTGCGGTCCGTCGGTATCGAATACCTGATTGGCGACCATCGTCACGGTGTAAGTGCCGTTATCCGAAGAATCCCAGGCTCCGCCCGGCGGCGTAAATGTGTACGTCGCCGTCACGCTGCCGCCACTGCCGGACACGCTAACGCCGGTGGGCGACACCGGACTGCCGAACGCACCGCCGCTAAGTGTGATGTCGTTCGTATCGATAGAGGCCGTGTTGATGGCCGTCTCGTCGGCATACACGATGACAACGGTGTAAGTCGTGCCGCCCGCGGTCGTCACGTTCGTCAGCGTTGCCTTGGCCGACGGGTCCACGTTGACGCGCTCCGTCGCGCCGATGTCCGTCCCGACACCGATCGTCCGGGGGAACCCGGTTCCGCGCTGGTCTTCCATCAGTCCCGTGAGGTTATTGCCTGCATCGAACGCCGGGCTGCCGCTGAGCAGCAGGTGGGTTTGCGTGGGTCCGCCATTCGAGGCCAGCGGCCCGAGGAACGGGTCCAGCGGATTGGATTCGGTGCCGACGAGCGCGTTCGTCCCGGTCAGCGTGATGACGGCCGGATCGATTGCACCAAACAGGTTTCCGTCACCGCCGACAGCCCGCGGCAGCGTGCCATTCGAGCCGAGATCGCGGGACGTACCATTCGAATTGTCCGCCAGAATCGTGCTGTTGATCGTGATGACCGACGTCGACACCGTTGAGAAGATCCCGCCGCCCTTGGCAGTCGCGTTGGGGACGGAGTTCTTAGCAATGGTGCTGTTGTTAATGGTGACGTTGCCGGAACTGGTAATCACGATCGCCCCGCCGCCAGTCGCGGTGGTCGAACCGTTGGCGACGTTGCCCGAAAATGTCGAGTTGTTGATGACGACGGTGTGGGTAGCGAACCGGATACCGCCGCCGCTTGTCGCCGCCGTATTGTTCGCGAACGTGCTGTTGTTGAGTGTGACGGTGCCGCCGTTGCCGATGTACGCACCGCCGCCGATCGAACTTGTGGCCGTATTGCCCGAGACCGTCGAACGGTCCATGGTCACTGTGGAGAGCGAGCCGGCCGTGCGGAACCCACCGCCGATGGTGCCGGTATTGTCGCTGAAGGTCGAGTCGGCAATGGACAGGTCCACGTTTCCGCTGTGGTAGATCCCGCCGCCAGACCCGCCCGCCGTGTTCTGGCTGAAAAGCGACTTGGTGATCACCGAGGTCGCGATTCCTGTGACCTGCAACCCTGCTCCGTTGCTGGAAGACCGGTTCCCCGAGAAGGTCGACTTGTCAATCGTGATCGTGGCCGTGCCGGCCATATTGATCGCGCCACCGGTGCCTGTGGTCGTGTTCTGCGAGATCGTACTGCTGCCGATCACCAGCGACCCCGCAGACACAAACGCGATCGCGCCCCCGCTGGCCGACGAAGAATTCGCCGTGAGAAGCACGCCATTCAACTCAAGTGTTTCGTCGCTGTTGAGGATAGCGCCGCCGGCACCCGTGACTGTCCCACCGGTCATCGTGACGCCCGTGAAGGTGATCGAGGACACGGAGCCGACGACATCGATGTTGAACAGGCGATTCGTCCCGCTGCCGGCAAATGTGAGTAACGCCGCCCCGGGGCCGTTGATGATGACGCCATCCGTAACCTTGATTTCGCTGCCAAATGTGATGGTTGACCCGTTCAGTGCAGGGGCGAAGCTGATCGAATCGATCGAACCGCCGGCCGCATTCGTGAACGCGATCGCTTCCCGCAATGTGAACTGACCGGGTCCGTAGTTACCGTCGATCGTGTCGCCCGCATTGTCGACCACCAGCGGGGGCAAGGGGATTCCCACTGTAAATGTGCCGATACTCCCCGGGGCGACCGAGTTCGGCCCGTCGGTATCGAATACCTGGGCTGCGACCATGTTGAGCGAATAGACACCGTCGTCCAGGTAATCCCAGGCCCCGCCCGGCGGTGTGAAGTCGTACGTGGCCGTCACCGAACCGCCGCTGCCGGTAAATGCGGCCGCAAACGGCGAGACCGGCGTCGGGAATGCCGCGCCGCTGAGTGTCACGTCGTTGACATCGATCGTCGCGGTGTTGATTGCATTCTCGTCGTTGTAAACGACCGTGGCCGTGTAAACTGTACCGCCGGCCGTCGTGACATTGACCAGTGTCGCCTTGGCAAACGGATCGGCCGTCACCCTTTCGGTCGCTCCGATATCGGTGATGCCGGCCAGCGTCCGCGGAAACCCGGTGCCCCGCTGGTCAAATGTCAGTCCCGCGTTGTTGTTTCCCTTGTCAAAAGCCAGACTTCCGCTCTTCAGGAGGTGCGTCAGCGTCGGCCCGCCGTTGTTGGCGAGAGGCCCGAGCGTTGGGTCGACCGGCGTCGCTTCCGTCCCCACGAGCAACGGATCGTTGATTCCGGTCAGCGTAATGACGGCCGGGTCGATGGCCCCGAAAAAGTTGCTGTCACCGCCGACGGCACGAGGCAGCGTGCCGTTGGACGACAAATCACGCTGGTTGCTATTGGTGTTGTCGGCGATGATCGTGCTGTTGATCGTGATGGTGTTGGTCGATACCGTCGAGAAAATGCCGCCCCCCTTCGCCAGCGAGTTGGGCACCGAATTCTTCGCGATCGTGCTGTTGTTAATGGTGACGATGCCGGCCCCCGTAAGAACGATCGCACCGCCACCGGTGGCCGTCGTCGCTCCGTTGGCGACATTGCCCGAGAAAGTCGAGTTGTTGACAGTGACGGTGTGGGTGCTGAACCGGATTGCGCCGCCGCTCGTCGTCGCCGTGTTGTTGGCAAACGTACTGCTGTTGATCGTCACCAGACCACCGTTGCCGATATAGGCACCGCCGCCCAGCGTGCTGGTGGCGAGATTCCCGGTGACCGACGACCGGTCCATGGTCACTGTCGACAAGCTACCTGCCGTCCGAAACCCTCCGCCAATCGTGCTGGTGTTGTCGCTGAACGTCGTATCCGCGATCGTCAATGCGACGTTTCCGCTGTGGTAGAAGCCGCCACCCGAACCGCCCGCCGAGTTCTGCGCGAACACCGACATCGTAATGCTCGAAGTACTGATCCCGGTCGTCTGCAGTCCGGCGCCGTTGCCCGACGACTTGTTCAGCGAGAATGTCGACTTGTCGATGGTGATGGTGGCGGTGCTTGCCAGATTGATCGCACCGCCCGTCCCGGTGGTCGAGTTTTGTGTGATGGTGCTGTTACCGATCGTCAGCACGAACGCGCCCGTGGCGGCGATAGCCCCGCCGTTGGCCGACGACGAATTCGACTTCAGCACCACATCGTTCAGCACGAGCGACTCGTCCGTATTCAGAATCGCGCCGCCCGCACCCGTCGCCGTGAACCCGGAAATGGTCAGACCGTTGAGCGTAATCGTGGCCACGGTCCCGGTCGCGTCAATATTGAAGAGCCGGTTTGCCCCCGCGCCGGCCAGCGTCAATTTGGCCGACCCGGGCCCGTTGATCACCAGGCCGTCGGACACCGCGATTTCGCTACCGACCGTGATCGTCGAGTTGTTGAGCGATGCGTCGAATGTGATGGAATCAACGGTCCCAAGGGCGTTGTTGGCTCGGACAACCGCCTCGCGGAATGTCTGCTGCCCCGGGCCGTAGTTCCCGTCGTCGGTATCACCGGGGTTGTCGACTACGAGGATCGGGAGCGGGATCGAGACCTTGAACGACCCGAGTCCGCCCGCCGCCACGGAATTGGGACCATCGGTGTCGAACACCTGCCCGGCAACCATGCTCAGTGTGTACGTGCCATTGTCGACGTCATCCCATGCGCCGCCGGGCGGCGTAAAGTCGTACGTCGCCGTGACCGATCCACCGCTGCCGGTGAATGCCGCCGCGATGGGCGAAACCGGCGACCCGAAACCGCCGCCACTGAGCTTCACATCGTTGACATCGATGCTACCGGTGTTGATCGCCGTCTCGTCCGTGTAAACGACGGTGGCCGTGTACACTGTGCCCCCTGCGGTCGTCACATTGCTGAGTGTCGCTTTGGCCGACGGGTCGAGCGTGAAGCCTTCCACCGACCCGATGTCGGCTCCACTGGCCGGTCGGGGCGCCCCCGTCTGGTCGAGCGTTAGGCCGTTCTGATTGCCCACATTGAATGCGGGGCTTCCGGAAAGCAGCTTGTGCGTGAATGTGTGCGGCAGCGTCGGGCCACCGTTGTCCTGGAGAGGTCCGAGTTTCGCATCGAGCGGCGATGCCAACGTGCCGGTCACGTTGGCACCACTGCCGGTTCCGAGCGTGAAATTGCCGACATCGGCCACGCCGATCAGATTAGCACCGCCGTTCACCGTCACCGCGGCCGAGAAACTCATGTCCGGGCCGGTGCCCGCGCCGTTCCCCGCGATGATGGTGCTAATGATGTTGGTCGTCCCCGTCGCCGTCGCCCGGCGGATACCGCCACCGAAACCGATGCCGGATGCGGTATTTCCAAAAATCGTTGAGTTGTTGATGTTGAGGACGGCCGTCGAATTGACATTGATCGCGCCACCGCCGCCGGTGGTCACATTGCCGTTAGCCACGTTCCCGGAAAAGGTCGAGTTGTTGACAGTGTACGTCGCCGAACTTCCTATCCACAGTGCGCCGCCCGTCGTCGCTGCCGTGTTTTTCGAAAAAGTTGAGCCTGAAATCGTGAATGTGTTCGCAGAGCTTCCCGCGAAATAGATGGCACCGCCGTTCGATGAACTTGAATTGCCGGTAAAACTACTGTTGGTCACGTTGAAAGTCGGCGTCGTTGAAGTCATTCTTACCGCGCCGCCAACCCCGCCGGCCGCCGTGTTATTGGTGAATTGGCACTGGTCCACCTGCCAGATGGTCTGCACGGCCGTGTAAAGCGCCCCGCCCGCTCCCGTGCTGCGATTGCTGACGAAGTCGCTCGATTTCAAGTTGTATGTCGTCCCGGTGGCGGCGCCGGACAACGCACCGCCGGTGCTCCCCGTATTGGAAGTCAGCGTGCACCCGTCGACGGTGATGGTGCTCGCGCCTGTAGCCGAGTTGACGACTCCGCCCGCACCACCCGAAATGTTTGAGGTGAAACTACTCCCGGTCAACGTCACGGTCGTCACCGCGGCCAATCCGATGACCCCGCCGGCCCCCGTCGCCGAGTTGCCCGTAAAAGTACAGTTGGTCACATTCAGCGTCGCGCCGGCCGTTGCCATGCTGATGACGCCACCGGTTCCCGCCGTCTTGTTGCCACTGAAAGTCACGCCGCTGACCTTCAGCGTGTTGGCCGCGGAATTCAGTATCGCTCCGCCGTTGTTGCCGGTCGTCAGGTTGCCCGACGCCAGCTTGATGTTGTTGATGCTGATCGTCTTGGCCGACGTGATGTTGAAGATGCGGTTGGTCGCCCCGGCCGTGACCGCCCCGCTGACTGTCAGGCTGCCCGCGCCCGGGCCGTTGATCGTCATGTCCTGCGTGGAAGAGATGGCGATGTTGATTGTCGCCTGGCTGAGCGTGATCGTGCCGGAGACACCCGTCGCGTCAATGATGTGCGGTCCCGGCGTGGCGTCGGCATTGGCCAGGGCGATGGCCCCGCGCAGGCTGCCCGCGCTGTTGTCGTCCAGGAGGTTGCTGACGACATAGGTCGTGGGCACCGTACGATCTTCGAGCGACTGAACCCAGAGCCGCCGGCGACCTTTCAGAATGTTTTTCCGGGCGTTTCGGTTGGTCTTCGAAGTGCGAAAGATGTACGCGGACATGAGTAACCCTCTGGAGATCTTGAAAAAGGTCGCCCGAGCCGATGCGAGGCATTGTCGGATTGTGCCGATAATGTCGCGATCATAATGGTCTCACGACTCGATTACAAGGGGGCCACGGCCCGATTTTCAAACTGGTAGCAGCTTCTTTTCGCAGTGAACTTTGACTCGACCGCGGTCGACGTTACCGTCAGGCCGGACTAGATTAGCCGGAAATCCCACTGGTTGGTTCCCTGCGCGGACATGTCGGATACCTGCAATCCGAGCAGTCGGGTTTTCGCGGTTCCACCTGATCCAGACGTTGCGATTCGGAGCATTGACCGGCTCCAAGCCGACTGTGTCCGTACCGATCGGAATTCCCACATGGACAACTTGTACGTCACTCAGCATTTCGACTGGGACCCATCGCCTTCCCGCGCCGTTTCCGCTGTGAACAAACTTCTCGCCGGCGCAGGGCTCTCCACCCGGCTGACGCCGACGTTCACCGGCCACATGACCTCGCTCGAACAGCGGATCAATCTGTTTCACCTGCTCAGTCAGGTCCTGAGCTACGACGTGGCCGGCGACGTCGTCGAGGTCGGCACTCACACCGGCATGACCGCCGCCATGCTGGCCATGACCCTCCGCGAACTCGACGACCGGCGTACCCTGCACGTTTTCGACGCATTCCTCGACCCCACGATCGAGCAAGTTCATTCCACATTTGATCGGCTCCAACTCGGCCGACCGGTCGCCCATGCCGGCTGGGTCAACGAGACGATCCCGTCCGAACTTCCCGACCAGATCGCATTCTTCAATCTCGATCTTGGACCCGGAAGGTCGGCAGAACTGCTCGAAGAAGACCTCTACCACGCACTCGCATCCCTGTACGACCGCATGACACCCGGCGCGATCGGCGTGTTTCAGGATTACTGCGACCCCGCGGCGTACGAACGGCCCGGATACCACTTCCCTTCACTGATCTTCCACCGCGACTACTGGAATCTCTACCCGCAGGTCAAGCGGGCATGCGATCGCTTCTTCCACGACAAACCTGAGAAGGTTTTCCCGCTCTACGCAGGAAACTACTCCCACGGATACTTCCGCAAGATAATCGACAGGACTCGCCAGCAGGAACTGAAACCATGATTTCCGGGACCATCACCGGCCGACCGATCGAGCGCCGCTCCAACCTCAGCAATGCCGAATTCCGCTCCAAGTACCTGAAGCCGCACGTCCCCGTTATTGTCACCGATGCCATCAACCATTGGCCAGCGACAAAGACCTGGACTCCCGACTTCTTCCGCACGCGGTTCGGCGACCGGACCGTCCGCGTCGACCGCGAGTACCGCCTCGCCGAGTACATCGACCTCGTCGAGCATTCCTCGCCCGAACGTCCCGCGCCGTACCTCTTCCACCTGTTTCTCGACGAGAATTTTCCCGAACTGCTCGCCGACTTCCAGCCCTGGCCCGAGTACCTGACGCCGAACTGGCTGGGCACCCACTTTCTCCCCGGCGCGGTCGGTCGGCGCATCGCCGACCACGACCGGCCGGGCGTCTTCATCGGCGGCCAGGCCTCCACCTGTGCCAACCTGCACTACGACTTCCAATATCACTCCTTCAGCTTTCAGCTCTTCGGCACCAAACGCTTCTGGCTCTATCCAACTGACGAAACTGCGTCGATGTATCCGGACCCGGCCAACAAGTGCCTGTCGCTCGTCAAGAATGTTGAGAACCCGGACCTCGCCAAGTTCCCGCTCTTCGCCAATGCGAACCCCTGGTTGTGCGACCTCGCGGCCGGCGAGATGATCTTCATCCCCGGCGGTTGGTGGCACACGACGCGCATGCTCTCCACTTCGATCTCCATTTCCGTCAACACCGCCAACGCGACTAACTGGCCGGCGGTTGTCCGCGAGCTTCATGCGGAGTTGCAGCCCCGGCACCCCGTCCTCGCTTCGCCTTTTGCCGCCTACATGCGGCTCGTCGGCTCCTGGAAGGGCTGGAAAGACGGCATCTGACCCTTGGCACCCCGGCGTAACATGATTTTGGCCGGCCCAGGGGAGTTATGCCGATGATCCGCAAATACACCACCAACCTGCGCTGCCAGGGTTGCGTCGATACCATCCGCCCTCTGCTGGACGCGGACAAACGGATCCGGCACTGGTCCGTCGCGGTCGCCGAACCCGGAAAGCCGATCACCATCGACAGCGACTCTCTCGATCAACCCGCACTGTCATCCTTGTTCAAGAAGGCCGGCTACGAGATCACCGGCGAGATCGCGTCGGCATCGCCGCCCGTCGCCACGACCGACGCGACGCCGCTGGCAAGCTTTTATCCCCTGCTGTTGATCGTCAGCTACATCGTGGCCACCGTCGCGGTCGTCGAATGGTCGGCCGGGGCGTTCTCGGCCACCCGGGCAATGAACCACTTCATGGCGGGGTTCTTTCTCGTCTTCAGCTTCTTCAAGATGCTCGACATTCCAGCCTTCGCCGACAGCTTCGCCATGTACGACATTGTCGCCTGCCGATCGCGGGTGTTCGCCCTGGCCTACCCCTTCATCGAACTCGCCCTCGGAGTGGCTTACCTTGCCAACATCCAGCCCGTGGCGACCAACTTGGTCACGCTGATCGTCATGTCCGTCGGATTCGTCGGGGTGGCCGCGAGCCTGGTCGCCAAACGGAAGATCCGCTGCGCCTGCCTCGGCTCCGTGTTCAACCTGCCGATGACCAAGGTTACCTTGATCGAGGACGGACTGATGGCCGGCATGGCCGCCACGATGTTGTTCGTGAATCACGGCTGAGTAATACTCAGCCCGGATCGACTTGCATCGCCGCCAACTCGTTTCCGCCCGGGTCGCGGAAGTGAAACCGCCGGCCGCCCGGGAATCCGAAGATCGGCTTCGTCACCGTTGCTCCTGCCGCGATCACGGTGGCCAGCGTCGCCTCCAGGTCGTTCACCTCGATCACTGGCAACGGCGCTGCCGTTGCTTCTTCCGCGTCCGCCTGCAGACCGATGTCCACATCGCCGGTCATGGTACACGCATAAGTCGGCCCGAACTCCGTCATCGCCATGCCGAACGCCTTCTCATAGAAGGCCCAGCTCGCCGCAAGGTCCTTTGTCGGCAATTCAATGAAATTCGGTCGGCCCATGGTGGTGCTCCCGGAGTGTCGTACGTCACCATCCGTTCTATATGACTTCCCCCGCGCAACGAAAAACCCCGGCGTCACGTGCCGGTGAGGGCACACGACGCCGGGGGTGTTGGTGAGGCTCCGGTCCTGTGACAGGGCTACTCTTAGAGATTGACGATGTAGATGTTGCCGAACGTGCCGGCCGTCTGCGTCATGACGTCGTCGCCCGTGCCGAAATCGAGGAAGCCGTTCAGGAGCAGTCCGGCGTTGTTCATGACGAACGTGTCGTTGCCCGCGCCGAACGAGGCGTTCAGGTTGTACGTCTGGGCCGCGAGCAGGGTCAGCGTGTCGACGCCGCCGCCCGTGCGGAAGTACAGGTTGCCGGACAGTGAGCTGTTCGCACCCATGGTCAGCGAGTTGTTGCCGTTGCCCAGGAGGAAGCTCGCATTGCCGGCCATGATCGCCTGAACCGGGGTGGTCGCGAGGTCGTCGCTGCCGTTACCGCCGGTCACCGTTAGGCTGCCCGCGAGGATCAGGTCGCCGGCCAGGTTGTAAGAGTTGTTGCCGTCACCGGCGTTGATGTTCAGGCTGCCACCGATCGCCGAGCCCCCGCCCGTGCCGGTGACCGAGCCGATCTGGAAGACATCGTTGCCGTTGCCGGCCAGCAAAGTGACCGTACCGCCGACATTGGCATCGCCCAATACCGCGATGGTCGTGCCCAATTGGAACGAGTTATCACCCGCGGCGAGGTTTACCGTCAGGTTTCCGGCAATCGTGCTGTTTTCGTTGACGCGGAACAAGTCGTCACCGGTCGAACCGGTAAAGACCGCATTGCCCGCGACGTTGTACCCGAATCGCCAGGAGTTATCGAAGCCATCATTGGCGCTGACGATCAAATTGCCTTGGATGGAGCAAGGGATGTCGGAAAAGATGTTGTCGGCATTGATGATCGAGACGTTCCCGCCGAAGGTCACCGGGTTTCCAAGTCCGGTCAGGCCGACTTGGTCACCGCTAAAGGTGGCATTGTCGCCGCCGAGGCCGAGGTCGAAGGTCGAGAACCCGCCGATCGAAATTCTACCGAGGTTAACCCTGTCGATGCCGTTGCCGGCCTGGGTGGTGAGATTGCCACTGATCACGCCGGTGCCGCCGCCGGTAATCGAGATCGTGTCGTTACCGTTGCCGGCGCCGATCGCTACGGACCCGGTGTAGGTGAACCCGCTGAGGTTGAGCGTCACATTGTCCGCGCTGTTGCCCATGCGGATGTTCAGGTTGCCCGGCACGTTGTAGGTGCCCAGATTGGCCTGCGGGTTGGCGCCCACCGTGTTGAGAACCTGAAACTGGTTGTCCGCCGTCGCCTTCACGACGAGCGTGTTGGCCACTTCGTCACCGGTCACGGTGAGGTTGCCGCCGACCAGAGAAATCGCAACCGCAGGGACTTCCCGCGATTCCAGAGCGAGGACTTGCAGAGCGGGGCGACGCTTTCCGAGACGGGACATGGAGAAACTCCAGAAATCTGAAAAACACCACGCCCACCAACCGGAAGGCTGGTTTCCGAGACGCGGCATTATTGTTTTGACCGCAACAACTTAAATCAAAATGTGCCTATTTCACAGATCGCAATTGATGATCACATTGCGGAGCGATGGTAAGCAGGTACGGTGGGTGCAGTCGTTACGTTTGTATGTGATTTGACAATCGTAGCGGTTGTATCGATTGATCAGACAATTCCACGGCTACCGCAACGTCAATGCCGCCGGTTCCGCGGGTACAAGCGCACAGAATTATCCCCAGCCGATTCCCACCTTCCTGAACGCGCAGAACGACAACGGCACCGACCACCCGCGTCGGCAAGGGTCAAACGGCCGGCGTCGAGTACTGCGGAGAGCACTCGACGCCGGAGGCGTCTGCATAGCTCCGGTCCAGGACCGGATCAATCTCAAAGGTTGATGATGTTGATGTTGCCGAACGTGCCGGCCGTCTGCGTCATGACGTCGTCGCCCGTGCCGAAGTCGAGGAAGCCGTTCAGGAGCAGTCCGGCGTTGTTCATGACGAACGTGTCATTGCCCGCGCCGAACGAGGCGTTCAGGTTGTACGTCTGGGCCGCGAGCAGCGTCAGCGTGTCGACGCCGCCGCCCGTGCGGAAGTACAGGTTGCCGGAC